>CAZMBM010000136.1:0-5054 GCA_964564475.1 uncultured Flavobacteriaceae bacterium
GAGGACAGATTACTCGGCGCCGTTACAGAAATTAACAGTACCGATAAGTTTTATACAGTAACTTTAAGCTCAACTTTATCGGGTACAGGACGTTTTTATTTGCATACACAAGACAATGCTTCGACTTTATCTGTAGAGGACTTCAACACATCTCAATACACTTTAATTGCAAGCCCACAAAAAAATAATTTGAAATTATATGGTGCTGTAACACAAAAAGGTTCTATAGTAATTTACGACAGCTTAGGCCGCGCAATCTATACGACTTCTTTAATAAAAGGGACAGAACAAGATATTGCTTTACCAGATATGGCAACAGGTGTTTATTTTGTTAAAGCCACAATAGATGGTAAGCCCTTAAGTAAGAAAATAGTATGGTACTAAAAAAACAGACAGTCAAAAAAATGAAAAACAATACGCCAAACAAAGCAACCGAGGAAAAAGTAGCGAACGTGGTTGAGACTTCAGAAGAATTAATTACCAGAAAACAAGCCATACAAAAAGCGGCTCGGTATATGGCCATAACAGCCCTGTCAACTTTTATTATATTAAATCCTAAAAAGGCACAAGCCCAGTCAGGCGGGCCGGGAGCTCCTAAGTTTTAGTTTCTTATTAAAGTTGTCACGTATAAATAAAATATCACACCAATTATTTTGGTGTGATATTTTATTTTTAAAGAGAATAAATACTACTTTTAGGGGGTTACTTTACCTTATGGATATCAATAGCCAAATTTTAATTAAACCTTTAGAAAAAAAAAGTATTGTGTGGTTTAAAAACACCAATACTTATGTTTTAGTGGCTCCTGAAACGGCTTTAATTATTTCGCAATTCTTTAAAGGTTATTCAGAAACCAAACTTTTAAGTTTTATAGAAAATCAACTTGATGTTAGCAATGTAGAAGCCAATACTTTATTGAAGTCGATTTTAGAGTTGATTAAAAAGCTAAATTCTAAAGATGATATCCGTAATGATGATAAAACAGACTTAAAACCTGACACTAGTCCTAAAATTGTAAAGTATTATCAAATTAAAAATACTTGTTTTAGAGTCGCTTTTCAGACCGATGATTTGGCCTTTTTAATTCACCCTAAGTTTGCCCATTTAGAAGTTGTGCCAACTCATGACGTACATCATTATTTTGAGGTTTTTTTAAAAGATAAAGAGGTTGTGTTTAAAACCGATGGCAATTTTGTTGGCTCTTGGCGAGTAGAGGACGTACATTATTTTCAAGGGAAATTTTCGATGAAATTGGTCGAAAAAACATATCGTAAAAATGAATCAGAATGGATGGGGGTTTTTCACGCTTCCGCTTTAAGCGATGGTAAACAAAATATTATGTTTTTGGGTGACTCAGGCAATGGTAAAAGTACTTTAGCGGCTTTGTTGGTGGCACAAGGCTATACCCTTTTTGCCGATGATTTTGTACCGGTAGAGGCCAAGACACATCAGGTTTATTATTTTCCGGCAGCCATATCGATAAAAGAAAAGGCTTTAAAAATTTTAAATCCGCTTTTCCCTGAATTAAAAAGCATACCACAAATAAACTTGAAATATATCAATAAATCTGTCCGTTACTTGCCGGCATCAAAACCTAAAGAAATATTTACACCCCATTTACCTTGTAAGACTTTGGTCTTTGTCAAATATAAAAATAACAGCGGTTTAAAAATAGAAAAGATTGACAACGAAACAGCTTTCCAACAATTAATCCCTGATTCTTGGCTCTCGCCTTTTGCTCAAAATGCCCACCGATTTTTAAATTGGTTTGCTTCTTTAAAATGCTACAGTTTGATTTATTCTGATAATGAATTGATGTATAAAACAGTTAAAAGATTGTATAAGGATGACTTATAAGAAGGCTTTATATTTTATAGGACGCTGTTTGTCTTTGGCTAAATATCCCGAAAGGAAGAAAAGTGTAGAAGAGACGATTAAATCTGATGATGTAGATTGGGATTTGGTTATCAAACTCAGTTCCAATCAGATGGTTATCCCAACGCTTTATCTTAACCTTAAACGAGGGCACTTATTAGATTTATTACCCGAGGGATTAGAACTATACTTTGAAGAAATAACCCAAGCCAATACAAAACGGAATAAGGCCTTATTAAGGCAAGTGAATAACTTAGCTATGCTATTAGAAAAGCATCAAATTAAACCGATATTTTTAAAAGGAACCGCTCATTTAATAGGCGGTTTATATCAAGACATTGGCGAACGTATGATTGGCGATATCGATATTTTAGTCGCTAAAAATCAAGTTGAAGAAGTCGCTGCTATTCTAAAAAAGGAAGCTTATTATAACCGCCTTGAAGAAGAGAAGTTCGAAAAACCACGTCATTACAGGCGACTGGCTCATAAAGATTATATCGCCTCGGTTGAAGTGCATTGGGATATTCTGGAAGAAGGCCATAAGCACGATTTAAATTACGAAATATTGTTTGATAACAAACAAAAACAAGGCTCTTTTTATCTGCCGTCGTTTGAACATCAAGCCCTACATAATACACTCAATGTGCAGGTTAATGACCATGCTTTTTACAGAGGCCTGATTTTACTCAGACAATTATACGATTGTTTTTTACTGTCTTTTAAACCCGGTGTTGAATTGGCTTTAAAAGATTATAAACATGATTATTTTTTAAAGAATTTGTATCTTAAATGGGTGCACAAACTTTTTGAAACAGAAGTTATTTTGTACCAAAAGTCGATATTTTTAAATGTGTTAATGTGGCGGTATCATTTAATGACCAATAAAAATCTACACAAAATTTCTACAGAAATAAATTATTTTAGCAATCGTTTTTACAACTATCCAAGACAAATTGTGTTGGCTTTTAAAAATAAAAGTAAACGCCAAAACATTATAAAATCATTAACCACAAAAGGATGGTTAAAGCGTCATATACAATCCTATAAAAACAACAGGCTAATTAAATAAAATCGGCTTCTAAAAATCTTGGGTTTGGATATTTATAAAACCCTTCGCCTGTTTTTCGCCCCAATTTACCGTGGTCTATATAGGTTTTTAGCAAAGCGGCAAAGCGTTTACTTCTCTCATCTTTTTTAGGAGCGGTGACATGCCAAGCCGTATCTAAACCAATCTCGTCAATAATGCCAAAAGGGCCTCGTGTCATTTTAAAATTACCCATCCAAGAGCGGTCAACATCTTCTATACTGGCCACGTCATAAGTGACTAAAGCCCCGGCGGCACCAATAAGTGCAATAAGCATGGCGTTAAAAATATAAGCGGGCGATTCTTTTTTAACCACCACAGGGGTTTGCTGAATGCTTTTTCCTAAGTTTTGAAGTAATGGAATTATCCAATCTTCAGTTTTTGGGTTGGGCATGATATCAACCACATTGGCATAAAACACATCGTGAAAATGAAAGGCACAAAAAAGATTTGGCCGACCGGTATCTTCTGCGTAAAGCGAAGGTAATAATGACGAGGTATTGGTAGTGAAAATAGTTTTCGGCGGGCACAGTTTACCAAACTGTTGCCATACTTTTTTCTTGATGTCTATATTTTCTGTAACCGACTCACTAACCAAATCAATATCTTTTGAGGCGTCTTTGGCATCTGTAGTAAAGTGGATATTTTGTACAGCTGTATCCGCTTGTTTTTGTGTATAAGTTTGTGCCTTGACCAATACTTTAAGCAAATTAGCCTGTATTTTTTTAGCCGAGGCGAAAACCTTTTCGTCAATATCGTAAATAGTGACTTTATAATTGTTTAAGGCACAGGCTAGACCGATACGTAAACCCAAAGTACCACTCCCTAAAATAAGAATGTTGTGTATGTCTTTTAATGTTTTCATTTAATAAGTTTTAACATGCGTTTTAAGATGTAAAGAGAAATTAACTTCCGAGCTATATTTTTATAAGTTAACCACAAACAGGTCTTGGTTCTAAAAGCATAGCGGTCTCAAATCTTTAATCTGATAATTATGGTTTTAAAATGACTTTACCAATATTTTCGTGATTTTCTAATATGGCATGGGCTTTTGCGGCTTCAGATAACGGTAAGGTTGCATGAATAACCGGTTTTATTTGCCCGCTTAACAAGTAACCGATAAGTGTTTTAAACGAGGCCATCATTAAAGCAGGATTATTTAAAATGCCGTATAAATGAAACATAGAAACCGAATGACACTTATGGGGTTTGCTTCCCAAAGCCACTTTAAAATCGGTCGTGGGCGGGCCGGCTACAATACCGTACCAAATTATATGACCTAATGTGGCGAGCATTTTAAAATTATCGTCAAATCGGGGGCCACCAATACAGTCGATTATTAAATCAACACCTCTGTCGTTAGTTATTTCATTAACCCGTGCCACCACATCTTCGGTTTTGTAATTAATCACATGTTGATACCCCATTTCTTTAATAACAGCTGCTTTTTCATCTTTACTCGTTAACCCTATAAGTTTAATATCGGCAATCTTAGCCAATTGTATCAAGGCAGTACCCACACCACCGGCAGCGGCATGAACCAACACCGTTTCACCTGCTTTGATACGTCTTACAGTATGTAACATATGATAAGCCGTTAAATAAATAATGGGCAAAGCGGCGGCTTGGTCAAAATCAACAGCATCGGGAATGGGAATAATAGATTTGGCTTTGGCAGCTACCTCTGTAGCATAAGCCGGTCCGCCAAAAACAATGACGCGTTGGCCAATTTTTAAATGTGTAACATCGGAACCAACCTGTGTAATAACCCCTGAAGCTTCGTTGCCTAAAATGGCGGGAAATGTGGGCATATACGGATAATCGCCTTTGCGGATAAGCACATCCGAATAATTTACCGAGGCACTTTTAATATTTACAATAACTTGGTCTGCTTGGCAAACGGGATTTTCTAAATCTTCGAATTGAAGGACTTCTTGGCCACCTGTTTGGTGGATGCGTATGGCTTTCATCTATTTTATTTTTTTAGTTTGTCTCAAAAGTAGGGAAAAGTTAGGAGATACCTCCAGCTGAAGCCAGAGGTATTTAAAATAGGGGATAAATCCATTATGCTGTTTATTTTGGCTAAAGCCAATTG
>CAZMBM010000137.1:0-4990 GCA_964564475.1 uncultured Flavobacteriaceae bacterium
AGTATAATTGCCGCTGTCATAATTCAATTTTAAAATTTGCTAAATATATAAAATTTATTTTCATTATTTCGCTCTATGAAGCCTAGAAATATCAACTATTTTTTTGAAATAAATGATATGGAAATTTATCTCACTTAAGTCAAAGCTTTTAAATTAATTATAAAAACTTTACGTAAATTTGTAAGGCTTTAAATTTTACCTAAAAATGACGCTTATAAACCAAAATACCCCCATAAATGCTGATATAGTCTCTTCAAAAATAAAAGCTTCGGGCATAAAAAACATAGGCAAGGCCTCAATTAGAGAGCTTGTCAGTTTGGTAAACGGTATTGAACACGAAACAGGTGAAAAATATATCCGTATGGAAATGGGTGTTCCCGGACTGCCCCCTCCCGAGATTGGCACGGCAGCCGAAATTAAGGCCTTAAAAATGGGTGTGGCTTCTAAATACCCTATGATTGACGGTATTGCGTCATTAAAACCCGAGATAGCCCTTTTTGTCAAAAACTTTTTAAACGTCACTGTCTCGCCAAAAGCCTGTATTCCCACCGTTGGATCTATGCAAGGAGGGTTTGCCGCTTTTTTGATGCTCAACAAATTAAATATCAAAAAAGATACGGTGCTGTTTATAGATCCCGGGTTTCCTGTTCAAAAACAACAACTGGATGTTTTAAATCAAAAATACGAAACCTTTGATGTGTACAATTACCGTGGTGAGGCTCTTAAAGATAAGCTCGAATTTTATTTAAAAAAAGGAAACATTTCAAGCATTTTATACTCCAACCCCAACAACCCGTCATGGATTTGCTTTAGCGATAAAGAATTGCAAATAATCGGCACTCTTGCTCAAAAATATGATGTGATTGTGATAGAAGATATGGCTTATTTTGCTATGGATTTTCGTAAAGACTATTCAAAACCCGGCGCACCGCCCTACCAACCTACCGTAGCCCACTATACTGATAATTGGATACTGCTTATATCAAGCTCTAAAGCCTTTTCGTATGCCGGCCAAAGGGTAGGTATGATGGTCATTAGTGACGCCTTGTTTTCTAAAGAATACCCTACTCTGGCTAGAGAATTTGGCAATCCAAAATTTGGTTATAACCTTATTTACAAAATATTATATGCGCTGTCATCGGGTGTTACCCACTCAGCTCAATACGGTTTGGCCGCCATGCTTAAAGCGGTTAACGACGGTAACTTCGACTTTGTAGCGGCAGTTAAAGAATACGGCCAACGCGCTAAAGTGATGAAAAAACTCTTTACCGATAACGGCTTTAGCATTGTTTATGACAAAGACGAAGACCAACCTCTTGCCGATGGTTTTTACTTTACCTTTTCGTATAAAAATATGACAGGCGCCCAATTGTTAGAAAGGCTTTTGTACTACGGTATTTCGGCTATTGGTTTGGGTATTACAGGCAGCGAACACACCGAAGGCTTACGCGCCTGTGTGTCGCAAACCAACAGGATACAATTTAAAGATTTAGAAGAGCGGCTACAACAGTTTAATACCGATTACGCTTAGCATAAATGCATTTTGAGCTCTGAATACTGATTTCTGATTTTTAAACAAACGTCATTTAAACCGATAAATAGTTATATTTGTTGGGATGTAATGCATTACCCAACATTGAGAAAATGAAAAACTTTGCAGTAATACTCGTAATCGTTTTTTCCTTTATAAACGGAATTAAAGCCCAAGAGAACTTAAAAAAAATGAGGATTGGAGTAACTATTAGTCTTGAAAATAACAATAGCTCTAAAAACATGGCTTTCGACCAGTACACAGGCTATTTTGCCGAATACAAAAAAACAAATTACCGGCTCGGATTGAACTTTGAATCCAAATTAAAAAAAAATCTTTCAATAAACACTGCAATCAATTATTCGAACAAAGACTTTATAGGAACCTATTATTGTGCTGTTTGTTCTTTCATAGTACCACCAAGTCCACAAGATATCGACTTTAGATTTATTGAAGTACCTCTAACATTAAAATATTATTTTCTTCCAAATAAATTCCGATTATTTGTGGAGTTTGGACTTAATAACCTTTTTTCATTAAATAAAGAAGTAACAGATAATCCATATGGATTAGCAATTAAGTTTGGAGGTGGCATTGAGTATAATTTTTCCAAAAAAATAGCATTGCAAATGATATTGGATTATAATGACGGCATTTCAAAACTTTATAAGGAATCTGATTTTAAACTAAAGTCACTTGGAGTTGGAATTGGAATTGTAAAAACGCTGGATAACAAATAACCGGACTAGAAAATTAAGTATTATATCTACAGTCCATTTCCAGGTAATTAATGCCAAAAGCGCAACCACCCATAAAATAGTATATCTAAAAATCTCTTCCTAAACACAGTCTCTTATCCACACATATTTTGCTTTCCTCTATAAATAAATACTAGCGTCTAGCCATTACTTAGTGTTATAAATCGGAACAATCTTTTGGAAAGTTTAAAACTTTCCAAAAGGTATTTTATAAATTGAGATACTGTACTCTAAGCTGTTTAACTCTACACCTCACCCAAAAACCACTCCCGAACAATGGTCTTTTCTGGCTCCTGTCACACTTTTTAAACAATTTACTTTGTTCTCTAAGCGTAACAAACCTAAAAAAGCAAAAATAAGGGCTTCTTTAAAATCGATTAAGGTCTTATCGGGAATAATAATTTCGGCTTTAGAAAGTGTTTTTAAACGTTTAATTAAAAAGCTATTGTAAGCGCCACCACCTGTTACCAATACCCTCTTATTGGACTGTAATTTTAAAGCTATTTGCTTGGCTGCATGTTCTGTAAACGTTCTTAGTAAATCTACTTTAGGGATTTTATATCTCTCTAAAATCGGATTGATAAAAGCCAATACAAATTCATATCCCAAAGATTTTGGTATTTCAATTTGGTAAAAAATTATATTGTTTAAATCGTTGAGTAATTGTTTATTCAACTGTCCTTTTTCAGCGAGTTTACCACCGGCGTCGTATTCAAATCCAAGAGCTTGTGCCAAAGGGTTCAGTACTATGTTAACCGGACAAATATCATAGGCTTTTCTAACACCTGCCTCATCGAAAGAAATATTAGAAAATCCCCCTAAATTAAGGCAATAGTCATAATCTGAAAACAATAAAGCATCGCCAATGGGTACCAAGGGAGCACCTTGACCACCCAAAGCCACATCTTGTGTTCTAAAATCACTCACTACTTTATTATTTGTAATATTTGCTATTGAAGTACCGTCACCAATTTGCAAAGTAAAACCTTGCATCGGCTTATGAAAAACGGTATGGCCATGTGAGGCTATAAAATCGATATTTTTAATCTTATATTTTTCTTTAAAAAGCTTTACTTGTTTCCCCAAAAACTGACCGTATTTTAGCGATAAATCGGTCAAATCATATACTGTTTCATTAAAAGCGTTTTGAAGTGTATTTATCCAATATTCTGAATATTTAAGTGTTTCTGCTTCTAATATTTCAAAGGTATAAGTTTTATCAAAATTAAATTTAACATATACTAAATCAACCCCATCTAATGAAGTGCCACTCATCATGCCAATAGCATAGTAAATTTTCTGTGTCATAATTCTGTAAAAATACAACAGAATTTTGATAAATTTAGTACCTTTGAGCTCCCAAAAAAATTTAATTTAATATTATGGATTTTAGTCTTACCGAAGAACATATCATGATTCGTGATGCCGCACGTGATTTTGCCCAAACCGAATTACTGCCGGGCGTTATAGAACGTGACGAAAAACAACAATTTCCCGCCGAACAAGTCAAAAAAATGGGTGAACTCGGTTTCCTAGGTATGATGGTTAATCCAAAATATGGCGGTGGCGGTATGGATACCGTTTCGTATGTATTGGCGATGGAAGAAATTTCTAAAATTGACGCTTCTGCTTCAGTTGTTATGTCTGTAAACAACTCTTTGGTATGCTGGGGACTCGAAAAATACGGTACCGAAGCGCAAAAACAAAAATATTTAGTTCCGTTGGCAACAGGTGAAATTATCGGCGCCTTTTGCTTAAGCGAACCCGAAGCAGGTAGCGATGCCACTTCGCAAAGAACTACAGCCGTTGACAAAGGTGACCATTACCTTGTAAATGGCACTAAAAACTGGATAACCAATGGCGGCAATGCCAGTGTTTATCTGGTTATAGCCCAAACACATCCCGAAAAAGGACACCATGGTATTAACGCCCTTATTATTGAAAAAGATATGGACGGTTTTATTGTGGGACCTAAAGAAAATAAATTAGGTATTCGCGGTTCCGACACGCACTCACTTATGTTTAACGATGTTAAAGTACCTAAGGAAAACCGCATTGGCGATGATGGTTTTGGATTTACATTTGCCATGAAAACACTGTCTGGTGGCAGAATTGGTATCGCCGCACAAGCCTTGGGAATTGCTTCGGGAGCTTATGAGCTGGCCTTAAAATACTCTAAAGAGCGTAAAACTTTTGGTAAAGAAATAAGTCGCCACCAAGCCATTGCCTTTAAATTGGCCGATATGGCGACACAAATTGAAGCCGCACGTCATATGTGTATGAAAGCTGCATGGGATAAAGACCAACACAACAATTACGACATGTCTAGTGCTATGGCCAAATTACACGCCGCCGAAACGGCTATGAATGTAACGGTAGAAGCTGTTCAAATTCACGGTGGTTATGGTTTTGTAAAAGAATACCATGTAGAACGCTTGATGCGCGATGCTAAAATCACTCAAATTTACGAGGGCACTTCCGAAATTCAAAGAATTGTAATTTCGAGAGGTGTATTGAGGGGTTATAAATAACGTCAATCCGAGATTCTGAACTTGTTTCAGAATGTACCTGCCCGACGGTAAGTGGGTTGAGAACATTTATTTACTTCAAAAAAATCTAAATCGATCAATATCGGATTTGTCACACGCAAACCGACGTAAAAAATTAATCGAGTCCACTTTATAAAAGTTGGGCTTTTTTA
>CAZMBM010000138.1:0-4986 GCA_964564475.1 uncultured Flavobacteriaceae bacterium
ATTTAAAAAGGGGAATTCTCCCCTCGTAATTTGGGTAATATGCTAAGTTATAAATATTTTTTAATTTCCCATTTTTGTTTTGAAATTTAGAGTTAATTTAATTGTTATATTTTGATTGTTTACACAACTCTTGTTTTAAGAATTAGTAGGTAATAAGATTCATTTGAGGGGGTAATCTTATACCAAAACCTTACTCCATTTGGAGTAAGGTTTTTCTTTTATAAAAAAGAAGGGGAATTTTCCTATACTATTTTGGGGTTAAGCCATAGGTTAGTTATGATATATTAGGTAGATATTTGGAGAAATAAATATTGGAAGCCATGGGACTAACCTCAATTTTTAAAAAAATTAAAGCCTATTACAATAAAGATGGTTATATAGTTTCAATAAAATACAAAGGACATCCTTTATCTGCCACGGGCAGCACAGAAGACTCTGTTATAAAATCTATCTTGTATCTTATGAATTTTGTTGATTTTGTTGAAGAAAAAAAAGCTAAATCAGTCAAAAAAATGGCAGAGGCTGTTTAGTTTTTATTTACTCAAATACATTTTTCTACGGGCATATAATTCGTAAAAAGCATCGTCTTTTAAATTGTCTATAAATAGAATACTCTCGCCGGTTGATTTCATTTCCGGTCCTAAATTTTTATCGACATTCGGAAATTTATCAAAAGAAAACACCGGTTGTTTAATGGCAAATCCTTCTAATTTGGGCGTAAAATTAAAATCTTTTAACTTATTCTTTTTAAGCATGACCTTAGTTGCGTAATTTACATAAGGTTCATTATAAGCTTTAGAAATAAAGGGCACAGTTCGCGAGGCTCTCGGATTGGCTTCTATTATGTAAACCATATCATTTTTGATGGCAAATTGAATATTTATAAGTCCTACAGTTTTTAAAGCTTTGGCTATTTTTACCGTATGGTCTTTGAGTTGTTGCATAACAAATTCGCCAATGTTAAATGGAGGTAGAGTAGCATTAGAATCACCCGAATGCACTCCACAGGGTTCAATGTGTTCCATGATACCGATGATATACACATCATCACCGTCACAAATAGCATCGGCTTCGGCTTCGATGGCTCCGTCTAAATAATGGTCCAGCAAAAGGACGTTATTGGGTATTTTTCTGAGAATATTGACAACATGTTTTTCGAGGTCGTCTTTATTGATAACAATTTTCATGCCTTGCCCGCCCAGTACATACGAAGGTCTTACAAGAATAGGAAAATCCAATTCATCGGCTATAGCCAAAGCCTCTTCGGCAGAGGTAGCTGTTCCGAATTCGGGATAAGGAATTTTTAAATCTTTTAAGAGTTCAGAAAAACGACCGCGGTCTTCGGCTAAATCTAAAGCTTCAAAGCTGGTTCCTAATATTTTAATACCATATTTATCTAGTTTTTCAGCCAGTTTTAAAGCCGTTTGCCCCCCTAGTTGGACAATGACGCCCTCGGGTTTTTCAAGCTGAATGATATCGTAAATATGTTCCCAAAAAACAGGTTCAAAATAAAGTTTATTGGCAATGTCAAAATCGGTTGAAACAGTTTCGGGATTGCAATTAATCATGATGGTTTCATAGCCACATTCTTTGGCGGCTAAAACACCGTGAACACAGCAATAATCAAATTCTATTCCTTGGCCAATACGATTTGGGCCAGACCCTAAGACTATAACTTTCTTTTTATCACTGACGCGTGATTCATTTTCAGCAAAAGTAGCCCCATCTGTTGTCATATTGTTTTCGAAAGTAGAATAGTAATAGGGGGTTTGGGCATTGAATTCGGCAGCGCAGGTATCTACCAATTTATACACACGGTTTATGTTTAATTCGTGTCTTTTTTTGTGTACCTGACTTTCTAAACAGCCTAACATATGTGCTATTTGACGGTCGCCGTAACCTTTTTGTTTGGCTTCCAATAAAAGTGGTTTTGGTAAGGTATCTAGGGTGTATTTAGAGATTTCTTTTTCAATTAAATAGAGGTCTTCGTATTGTTTTAAAAACCAATAATCTATTCTGGTTAACTGATGGATTTTTTGAAGAGACATGCCCATTCTAATGGCATCATAAATAACAAAAACACGGTCCCAACTGGGGTTTATGAGTTTGCTTACAATGGTGTCGTAATCATTGTAACCTTTGCCATCGGCACCAATGCCATTGCGTTTAATTTCGAGCGATTGTGTGGCTTTGTGTAAGGCTTCTTGAAAAGAACGGCCAATAGCCATAACTTCGCCAACCGATTTCATTTGTAAACCAATGGTGCGTTCTGAGCCTTCGAATTTATCAAAGTTCCAACGGGGTATTTTAACGATTACGTAATCTAAAGTGGGTTCAAATAACGCCGATGTTGTTTTGGTTATTTGATTTTTGAGTTCATCAAGATGATACCCAATAGCCAGTTTAGACGCTACTTTGGCAATGGGATAACCGGTAGCTTTAGAAGCCAAAGCCGACGAGCGTGACACACGCGGATTTATTTCTATAGCGATAATGTCTTCTTTTTCATCAGGACTCACGGCAAACTGCACATTACACCCTCCGGCAAAATCACCGATAGAGCGCATCATTTTTATAGCCAAATCGCGCATGCGTTGGTAAGCAGTATCGCTCAATGTCATAGCAGGGGCTACCGTAATAGAATCGCCTGTATGAATACCCATGGGGTCCATATTTTCTATGGTACAGATAATAATAACGTTATCGTTTTTATCGCGTAAAAGTTCTAATTCAAATTCCTTCCATCCCAATAAAGCTTTGTCAATCAACACCTCATGTATGGGAGAGGCTTCCAAACCGCGTTGTATTAGCTTGTCAAAATCTTCTTTTTCGTAAACAATTGACGCACCGGAACCACCCAATGTATAAGAAGGTCTGATTACCAGTGGGAATCCAAACTCTTGAGCTATCTCTTTACCTTGTAAAAATGAGGTGGCTGTTTTGCTGGGCGCTTGAGATACACCAATTTTGTTCATTAATTTTCTGAATTGTTCGCGGTCTTCAGTAATTTTAATGGCGTCAATGTCAACACCAATAATTTTAACATTAAAGTCGTCCCAAATACCTTTATCTTGAGCTTCTATACATAAATTTAAAGCTGTTTGTCCGCCCATAGTCGGCAAAACGGCATCAACATCATGTTTTTTTAAAACCTCTATAATAGATTTGGTGGTTAATGGTTTTAGATACACATGGTCTGCCATTGCGGGATCGGTCATGATGGTAGCCGGATTGGAATTGATGAGTACAACTTCAATTCCCTCTTCTTTTAAAGAGCGAATGGCTTGTGTACCCGAATAGTCAAACTCACAAGCTTGACCAATAATAATAGGTCCTGAACCTATAATGAGAACTGATTTTAATGAGGTGTCTTTTGGCATTGTTTTTATTTGTTACAAATATTTAAAATAAACAGTAGTCATGAAAGGAGTTAGAAAATAAGTTATCAAAAAGATATAAAAAAAGGTGTTACTAATAAAAGTAACACCTCTTGGTATATTAAAAAATAAGGTCATTATTTTTTGTGTCTTGGTTCAGATGAAACACTTAGCTTAGCTCTTCCTTTAGCACGTCGTCTCGCTAAAACTTTTCTACCGCTCACACTTGCCATACGTTCTCTAAAGCCGTGTTTGTTTTTTCTCTTTCTTTTTGATGGTTGGTATGTTCTTTTCATTTCCTTATGATATTCTTTTTAAACTAAAAGCGTTGACTAAAAAAGTCCGGCAAATATACAAAGACTTTTAGGTTTGACAAATTAATTTTTTAAAAAAATATTAGGGAAAAATTATAAAAATTCCCTAAATTTAAAGTTTATATTTACTTCAATTTAAAATCTAAAAAACAATGTATAACAAACCTATGTTAAAAGACGATGCCCTTAAGGGGAAAACTATTGTGGTTACCGGAGGTGGCAGTGGATTGGGTAAAGCCATGAGTACTTATTTTTTACAATTGGGCGCCCAAGTTGTTATTTCCTCTCGCAATTTTGAAAGACTCAAAAATACCGCCTCAGAAATGGAAGACTTGACAGGTGGCAGGGTATTACCGGTGCAATGCGATGTGCGACACTACAATGAGGTAGAAAATATGTTGGCCGAAAGTATTGAAACTTTTGGTAAAGTAGATGGTTTATTAAATAATGCCGCAGGTAACTTTATCAGTCCTACCGAACGCTTATCGGCCAATGCTTTTGATACGGTTATAGATATTGTTTTAAAAGGCAGTAAAAACTGTACTTTGGCTTTTGGTAAACATTGGATTAATACAAAACAAGACAAAGCCACCGTTTTAAATATAGTTACCACTTATGCTTGGACAGGGTCGGCTTATGTAGTGCCTTCGGCAACAGCCAAAGCCGGTGTGTTGGCAATGACGCGCTCGTTGGCAGTTGAATGGGCCAAATACAATATTCGTACAAATGCCATTGCCCCGGGACCTTTCCCTACAAAGGGCGCATGGGATAGACTGTTGCCTGGCGATTTAAGAGATAAATTCGATATGAAAAAGAAAATCCCGTTACGTCGTGTGGGCGAACATCAGGAATTGGCAAACTTGGCAGGCTATTTGATGAGTGATTATTCGGCTTATATAAATGGAGAAGTGATAACCATTGATGGTGGCGAATGGCTTCAAGGTGCCGGCGAGTTTAATATGCTTGAGGCCATCCCCTCAGAAATGTGGGATATGCTCGAGATGATGATTAGATCAAAAAAAAATAAAAAATAGTTTTTAGAAATTTTCTAAAATCTTCCCCCTCCGCAATAAACGGAATAACGGTTACGGCTTATGTAATTATTATTCTTGAAAATTACTGTCTTTTTTTTAAAAAAGGCAGGTGTATTTATTATTAATCATTTTTAAACCAAAATTAAAATTATGAGAAAAAATTTACTAGCAGTAGCCATTTTATTTATTATTGGCCAATCGTTTGCCCAAAACCAAACTATTAAAGACCCCCCTCAAAAAAATGTTGAGATTAATCAGAAT
>CAZMBM010000139.1:0-2324 GCA_964564475.1 uncultured Flavobacteriaceae bacterium
CTAAAACTATCGCATAAAATTTTATCTTTACAGCGCAACTTATAAACATTTTAAATATTTTTTGATGAAATTTTTAAGAAACCTTTTAGCCACAATTACAGGTGTTTTTGTCGCCCTATTTTTATTATTCATAGTTTTTATTGCCATAGGGTCGGCTTTAGGCGATAACGATAAAGTTACAGTAGAAAAAAACACTGTTTTGGTGTTAAAGTTAAAAAGTGAAATACGCGATTTTTACAGTGTTTCAGACCCTTTTGCCGAAGCCTTTGGTATTGAAGACAGCAAAGTTATGGGTTTAAATAAAATTTTAAACGCCATTGAAAATGCTAAAAATGACGACAATATTAAAGGTATAAGTTTAGAAATAAATTACTTACGAGCCGGAATGGCCCAAATACAAGATATCAGAAATAAGCTTTTAGATTTTAAAACATCGGGGAAATTTATAAACGCTTACGCCGATGCGTATTCTCAAAAAAATTATTACCTGAGTTCTGTGGCCGATTCGGTTTTTATAAACCCCTTGGGAAGTATAGATTTTAAAGGTTTGTCGGCCGAAATTTTGTATTACAAAGATATTCAAGAAAAGTATGGCATTAAAATGGAAGTCATCCGACACGGTAAATATAAAAGCGCTGTCGAACCCTTTTTAGCCAATAAAATGAGTACAGCCAACAGAGAACAAATAAGCTCACTTTTACAGTCTATTTGGCAAAATATGTTGATGGAAATAGCTAAGAGCAGAAAAAAATCGGTTAAAGAGCTCAATGTCATTGCCGATGATTTAGGTGCCCGTAATGCGACATTAGCCCTTCAAAACAATATGATAAATGGTGCCTTGTACTACAATGTGTATCAGAATAAAATAAAACAGGTTATTGGAACAAGCCTTTCTAAAAAACTTAAAACAGTTAGTTTGGCCGATTATATCAGCACCGGTAAAGGCCGTATTTTTTCATCTGCAAAAAATAAGATTGCTGTTATTTATGCGCAAGGCGATATTAGAAATGGTGAAGGCGACGAGAATTATATTGGTCCGAAAACGATGCTAAAATACCTTAAAAAAGCCCGTAAAAATAAGAGTATTAAGGCGGTTGTAATACGTGTAAATTCTCCCGGTGGCGATGGTGTGGCTTCAGATATTATTTGGCACGAAATAGAATTGACAAAAAAAGAAAAACCCGTAGTGGTGTCTATGGGTAATTATGCGGCTTCGGGCGGGTATTACATAGCCTGTAATGCCGATAAAATAATAGCCCAACCTACCACCATAACAGGTTCTATAGGGGTGTTTGGTATCGTGCCTAATATTAGTGGCTTTGCTAAAAATATCGGTATTAATTCAGAACAAGTAGGCACAAACAAACAGAGTGATGGCTATAGTGTTTTTAAACCTATGTCTCAAAATTTTAGAGCAGAAATCACCGAATATATTGAAGATTTTTACATCAATTTTGTAAATAAAGTAGCCCAAGGCCGTCATAAGACTTTTAAAGAAATTGACGCCATAGCTCAAGGGCGTGTGTGGACAGGTGCACAGGCGGTAAAAAATGGCTTAGTAGATAAATTAGGTACCTTAGACGACGCTGTTAACATAGCAGCAGACTTAGCCAATATAACCGACTTTAAACGCGTTAATTACCCCAACTTTACCAAAGATTTTAAAGAGGCTTTTAAAAAGATGCCTTTTGTGAGTTTAAAAAGGACACTTCAAGCAGAATTGGGTATTGACAATGTCGGTATTTACGAACAAATAAAAAGTATTACCCAACTTAAAGGTTTGCAAGCCCGTGTGCCTTTTGTTATGACGATAAAATAAAAACTCTTGGAACTTTTGGAAAGTTTTAATCTTTTGGAAAGTTTTAAACTTTCCAAAAGAAAAGATTAGTCATTCCAACAGAGGTATAAACCGAGGAAAAGTTTCTTTCCTAAACCAATTATTAATTACAGGGATGCAAAAGATAAACCCATTTCCAGTACCTATAGATTCCATAATTGGCTCTAATATTACTCCTTTTCCAATACCCATAGACTCAATTACTCAACCTCCTTTTAACGATGTTACCAACCCAAAAACAGGTAAAACTTGGATGAACAAAAATCTGGGAGCAAGTCGTGTTGCCACAAGCTCAACAGATTCATTAGCCTATGGCGATTTATACCAATGGGGACGTTTAACAGATGGTCATGAAAAAAGAAACAGCAGTACAACTACCACATTAAGTAGTACTGATGTGCCCGGTAATGGAGATTTTATTGTAACACCTAACTTCCCCCGTGATTGGCGTAGTCCCCAAAGCAATAATTTATGGCAAGGTGTAAAC
>CAZMBM010000139.1:2424-4966 GCA_964564475.1 uncultured Flavobacteriaceae bacterium
TCTTTTTTGTAACACATCTACAACTCTACAAAAGTAATCCCCAAATTATAAGTATCGGCAGCTAAAGTTTCTAATAATTCTGGATAGCGTTCAATTAATTTTTTGTGATACACTTTAGATTTTGTAGATTTAGAATACACCTCGCCTTTGATGACGCTTTTTATCAATTGACTATTGTGCATCAATTTTAATTTTTGGTGTAAAGCTATTTTTATTTTACCGCCTTTACCAGAAGAGCCATAACCGTGAATAATTTTTAATAAACCAACAGGCCTATTTTGAACACTTGAAAGTTCTCTGTCAAAACGCTCTAATGCCTCTTTAACAAAAGGCATGCCCACTTCAAGATTTATGATTTCAATTTCTTGATTTATTGATTTTGGTGATTGCTCAGGAACCGCTAAATTCTGACTGCAGTAAGGGCAAATCTTTAAATGTTTTGCTACAGGATTTCCACAAAAGTCGCATGTTTTCATGAGTTTAAAAATAATAAAAAATAAAATTCAAACCCTCCAAGTGTTTAAAACTCTTGGAGGGTTAAGACTATGATTGGGATTTTTCAAACCTCACAAAGCTATAATCGTATTTATTTTTGGTATCGGCTTTAAAATGTTGTCTGGAGACTTCTTTCCAAACACGCGGGTCAATTTTTGGGAAAAACACATCGCCCTCAAAGTCGTGATGCACAAAAGTAATATCCAGTATGTCTGCAAGGAGTATTGCTTGGCTGTAGATGTTGGCACCGCCCAAAATAAACGGCTTGTCATCGGTTTTAGAAAGCCTAATGGCATCCTTTAAAGAGTGGACAATGACACAACCCTCGGCTTTAAAATGGGGGTTTCGGGTGATAACGATATTAGTACGATTGGGCAAGGGTTTGCCCAAAGACTCAAAAGTTTTACGTCCCATAATAACACAGTGCCCTGACGTGATTTGTTTAAAGCGTTTTAAATCGGCCGGTAAGTGCCAAATAAGTTGGTTGTCCTTACCCAAGACATTGTTGTTTGCTATGGCTGCAATAATTGTTAACATAAAATTTTTACAGGGCTTTTAAGTTATTTTCGTCAATCCAACCTATTTTACCATCGGGTAATTTTATTTTTTTCCAAGTATCTACCTGCTCTAAAATCATAACTTTAGTGCCTTCATGTAACTCAAAAACATTGTTACTGTTAGGTGTGGGGGCATCTTTAACAGGCGCCCGAAGTGCAAAAATAATAGCGGGTTTATTGTTTTTGGCATAAGTATAGCCACTGTAAGCAAAAGTAAAACTCAAAATCAAAAACAGAATACTCAAAACAGCTCCGATAAAATATAGCCGCTTGTGAGAAGGTGAGAATGAAAAGTAATAACTCAAGAATAAAAGAACAAATAAAATACTCGAACAAATAGCAATAACAGCCCAAGTGTTATATTTTAAAGCTCTTATATACTGTTTGTCTAACTTTTGAAAAAAGCTCATAGGCAGTACGTCAATCTTATCTATGGTCATACGGTTGGCAAAAGCCAAATTGTACTTAGCGTCTTCGTTATTGGGGTCTAGTTTTAGGGTTTTTTCGTAATAATAGATGGCTGGAGCCACCTCGTTGAGTTTGTAATAGGCGTTGGCCATATTATAAAACAAATCGGCTGAAACAACTTTTTTAGATTCAATTTTTTTATATGTGGCAACAGCCTCTTTATAGGCCTCTTTTTTGTATAAATTGTTGGCGGCAACAAACAGACTGTCGGGTGTTTGGGCAAAACTAAAATGACCAATTGAATAAATAAAGACAAATAAAACAGCTGTTTTATAGTTTTTAAAATATTTATAAATAATAGTTTTCATTTTAAAGTTGTTTGTCTAATTGGGCTATTATACGTTTGGCGCGATTGTAATCTTCTTCCATTTTTACATTGGTAGAAGGTGTGTAGCGTGCAAAATCAGAATCGGTTAAAACGGTTATAAAAGCATCAATAATTTCTTGATTCACTTTTCTTTCTTGTAAAAGAGCCGCTATCTTATCTTTACTGATTTCTGATGTTTCTACATGTAAAGAGGCTTTTAAATAATTGTGTAAAGCTTTTTCTAAGGCGATATAAAAAGCTTCTTTATTACCCATTTCTTTTTTGGCTTTTGATAAATATTTTCGAGCCAACTTATCGGCTTTACGACGTTTGTTACCCAGCACGTCATTGGCGCGTTCTTTTTGTTTTTTACCCACAACTATAGCTATAGGAATAAATATAAAAGGAAACAAAAGCCACATATAAAATTTTGATGTTCCAAAAAATTCTGTTTTTTCTGAGGTTTTAAATTTTGTTTTGGTATGAATATATCGAATATTGCTGCCACTGTATTTAATATTTTGTTTTGCCGATGTAATAACCGTATTTCCGGGATTTTTACCATAGGGGGCTTCTATTAAAATATCGGGAGAATTTAAAGTATAGTATTTTTTCTCTTTCGGATTAAAATAAGAAAAAGCGATGCTAGGAATTTTATATTTGCCTTTGAATTGTGGTACAATAGTGTATTGATCGTAAATTTTACCTTGCATAC
>CAZMBM010000140.1:0-4920 GCA_964564475.1 uncultured Flavobacteriaceae bacterium
CAACGCCGCAACCGTTTTTTTACTACTCCCAATAAAAATGCTGTCACCATCAATAATTACGGGGCGTTTTAAAAAAGTATAGTGCTCTAAAATAAGTTGACGGTAATCTTTTTCGCTTAAAACCTGATTTTTTAAAGCCATCTCTTTGTGCTTTTTGGCACGGCGACTAAATAAGGCTTCGTAACTTTTAGACAGTTTGTACAAATGGTCTAATTGCGTCACGGTAATAGGTGTGGTTTTAATATCTTGTAAAACAAAACCCGAGGTATCTAATTGTTTTAAAATACGCAGACAAGTATCACAGGTTTTTAGAAAGTATATTTTCTTCATAGTGTTAAAATTAAACTATTGTCACAAAATTAATCCCTATTTTTATGCAAAAATCAGAAATAAAATAAAATGACAAAACAATTTGAGATAAACAGGTTTAGCCGTAATGTTCTTTTGGCTTTAACACAAGATATGACTTTAGCGCAATACAATGCCATTCCCAAAGGTTTTAACAACAATATAGCGTGGAATTTAGGGCATATTTTAATCACACAACAAATGTTAACACACGGTTTGGCAGGTGCGCCTTTTACTGTAGAGACTAAATTTATAACTAAATACGGTAAAGGTTCAAACTGTAAAAAAAATTATACACGAGCCGAAATAGAAAGTGTAAAATCTCATTTGCTTACAGCCCTAGAAGTGACAGAAAAAGCTTATAATAACGGCGATTTTAAAAACTACAAAACCTACACAACAAGCCAAGGCTTTTCTTTAAACAGTATAGAAGACGGTATCGCTTTCAGCAATTTTCATGAAGGGATGCACTTGGGTATCATTATGGCTCTTAAAAAATTAGTGTAATGGGGGTGTTTACAACCATAGCTATTTTGGTAGTAATAGCCGCACTTTTTGGCTATGTAAACACGCGCTTTTTAAAATTACCCAATACCATTGGACTTATGCTCATTACTATTGTAGTGACGCTTTTGGTGCTGGCGAGTAGTTTTTTTAACGACACCCTCTTAGAACAAGAAAAGAGGCTTTTGGCACAAATAGATTTCCAATCGGTTTTGTTGGATGTGATGCTGAGTTTTTTACTCTTTGCAGGGGCTTTACACACCAATTTCAACCAACTTAAAGTACAGCGTTATCCCATATTGGTCTTTGCCAGTTTAGGCACTTTAACCTCAACATTTATTGTCGGTGGATTTGGCTTTTATCTCTTTAAAATTTTGGGATTCGATATACCGTTTTTACATTGTTTACTTTTTGGCGCTTTGATATCACCTACCGATCCCATTGCCGTTTTGGGCATACTCAAACAAGTGGGTGCCCCTAAAAAATTAGAGACCAAAATTGTGGGTGAGTCTTTGTTTAATGACGGTGTGGGTGTGGTCATTTTTCTGACCATTTATCAGTTGGCCAAAGGCGGTGCCGAAGTTACTTTTGGACATGTGGCCGAACTTTTTTTAGTCGAAGTTCTGGGCGGCATTGCTTTAGGTCTTGTTTTGGGATGGTTGACCTACAAAATGCTCAAATCTATTGACGATTACGATACCGAAGTCATCATAACCATAGCTGCTGTTATGGGAGGCACTATTTTAGCGCAAAAACTTCATGTTTCGGCCCCTTTGGCTATGGTAACCGCCGGATTATTTGTAGGAAATGATACCGTAAGAGAAACAGCTATGAGTAAAACAACCGAAACCTATGTCGATAAATTTTGGGAGCTTTTAGATATCTTATTAAATACAGTTTTATTTGTGTTGATAGGTATGGAGATGTTGGTTTTAACCTTTAATAAACAGTATATTGTAGCAGGGCTTATAGCCATTCCGTTGCTTTTAGTGGCCCGTTTTTTATCGCTACACTACCCGATTAAGTTTTTTGCAAAAAAACTAGATTTTGTACCCAACACTAATTTATTAATGACTTGGGGTGGTTTACGTGGCGGTATTTCTATTGCTTTGGCCTTAAGTTTAACCACAAGCATGCACCGCGATTTGTTTTTGGTTATTACTTATATAGTTGTTGTTTTTTCTATAATAGTACAAGGCTTAAGTTTAGGGAAACTTGTTAAAAAACTTGTTAAATAAAGCCTAACTGACGACATTTGCCACATAAATTGATACAAAAGACGATTAAATAAAGAAATATGAAATTCAACACAAAAGTAATACACGGCGGCCAACAACACGACCCCAGTACTGGCGCTGTTATGCCACCCATTTATCAAACATCAACTTATGCACAAAGCACACCCGGCGACCATAAAGGTTATGAGTATTCGCGTACGGCCAACCCCACGCGTACCGCTTTAGAAAGAGCTTTTGCCAGTATAGAAAACGGCAAATTCGGTTTGGCATTTGCCTCAGGACTGGCCGCTATTGATGCTGTGATAAAAACCCTAAAACCCGGCGATGAGGTCATTTCTACAAACGATTTGTACGGCGGAACATACAGAATATTCACCAAAATATTCGAGCAATACGGTATTAAATTTCACTTTGTAGGAATGGATAGCATTGCTAATGTAGAGGCTAAAATAAATGCCAATACCAAACTTATTTGGGCCGAAACCCCTACAAACCCCATGCTTAATATCATCGATATTAAAGCTTTGGCCGATGTGGCTAAAAAACACAACATACTTTTTGGCGTTGACAATACCTTTGCCTCGCCATATCTACAAAACCCGCTAGATTTGGGAGCCGATTTGGTAATGCATTCGGTCACAAAGTATCTGGGAGGTCATAGCGATGTGGTTATGGGCGCCTTAATTGTTAAGGATAAAGACTTGGCCGATGAATTATACTTTATTCAAAATGCCAGTGGTGCCGTCTGTGGCCCGATGGATAGTTTTTTAGTTTTAAGAGGTTTAAAAACACTACATGTACGTATGCAACGTCATTGTGAAAACGGTAGAGCTGTGGCTGAGTTTTTACAAAACCATCCCAAAATCGAAAAAGTCTATTGGCCGGGATTTAGCGCACACCCCAATCATGACATTGCTAAAAAACAAATGAAAGATTTTGGTGGCATGTTGTCGTTTACTACCAAAGGGAATAATTATGAAGCGGCTATTTCTATAGTCGAAAATTTAAAGGTGTTTACCTTGGCCGAATCACTTGGAGGTGTAGAATCTTTGTCGGGACATCCGGCCAGTATGACACATGCGTCAATTCCCAAAGAAGAGCGCGAAAAAACAGGTGTGGTAGCGTCGCTTATCCGCTTAAGTGTAGGCATAGAAGATAAAGACGATTTAATTGCCGATTTAGAACAGGCTTTGGCTAATATCTAAAAGGCAATTTATAAATAAGACCAACGTTAAAAAAAACCATCCACTCGCGGTTTTTATTTTCGGCAACAGGAGCGTTTAGCCCGTCAACTTTGTTCGAGAAAAAATGTTGAAAACGAAGGTCGCCTACAGCTTCCCAATCCTCGTTTATACGGTAACGGGTTCCGGTTCCGAGCATAAAAGAATAAGTTGTGCCATTCCCTTGAAATATGGCGCCGGGTAATTGCCACTTATCAGGCAGCACCGTGATGTCTTGATTAATATCACCTAATTCTGAAATAACATAAGGATTAAAGAAATTAAACTGAAATCCAACGCTTAAATACGGGTTAAAATCACTGCTGTAATCGTCAAAAAGCATCATTTCCTGCTGGTAAAAACTTTTAAAGTAAAACTCTAATTGAGACCCAATATTAAACATACGATTGCCACCGTGCATAGCTCTTAATTTATCGGCTGTTATAGAAATCCTACTAGGATCAACATATTTACCACGGTGCTTAAATTTGTTGGCCATATATGATAACTCTGTACGTATTTTAAAATGGTCGGCAAAATAAGGACGTTCCCAATTGCTTTTAAAAAAACTCAAATAATGAATGGCACCTATAGCCACACCAAAATTTCCAAAGGCGCTACTAAACTCATTTCTGGCACCGTAATCGGTTTGTATAGAACCTGTTCCTAAAATAAAGCCTACCTCGTGTGTAAAGCGCGTTTGGGCATTTGTATTTAGGCCAAATAGGAATAAACAAAAAAGAGAAAATTTAAATAAAACTCTTCGATTCATAGCAAACAAATGTAAAAAAATAATACTTAGTAATTTATAAATTATCATTTGGATTCCAAAAATGTTCTTCAAAATCGATTATCTTATTATTTTTAACCGATATTCCTTCGTTTTCTAATAACTGTTGCATAAGATTGGTTCCGTCAAAATGACTTTTACCCGTTAGCAAGCCATTTCTGTTCACCACCCTATGTGCAGGAATGTCATCGTCATGGTGAGAGGCGTTCATGGCCCACCCAACCATACGTGCAGAGCGCTCGGCACCTAAATATTTGGCAATGGCACCATACGATGTTACACGGCCATAAGGGATTTTTTTGGCTACCAGATAGACCTTTTCAAAGAAGTTTAAATTTTTCACCAAGACAAATTAACCAAAGTTATAATTCCCAAAACACCTGTTATTACGGCTAAGATAAAATTAATATTTTTAGTCATAGGTTGGATTTTGTGTGATACTTTTTGAGCTGTAAAAATATATAGAAACAGGATTAAAAAAGTTCCTATTGTGGCGCCAATGACAAAAGACAAAATAGACAGTTTACTAAAATCTAAATAACCTGCTATATCCAAAGCCGCTCCAATACCACAATAATAGGGTATGGCAAACATATTTAAAAGAGAGAGCAATAAACCTACAGTAAAATTATTTTTAATCCGTTGCCTTGGGATGTAGTTTTCTTTGCGTTCAGAAAACCCTTTTCTAAAAAAATATACGGAAAGTATGATAAAGATAACGGCTGCTACCTCTTTAACATATATCAAGTATTCCTGATTATCTTTTAAGAGCTTAGTTATTAAGAGTGCAACAGTTGCTTGAAAAAAGACGGTTATAGAA
>CAZMBM010000141.1:0-4914 GCA_964564475.1 uncultured Flavobacteriaceae bacterium
AATTTTTACAAAACAATAAAAAAAATTTTTTTATAATTGCCAGCGTTGGATTTTTGTTTGCAGTTACTTTGTTTGCGAGTAAAATTTCCAACCTATCTTTTGAGGGAAATAACCAACTTGCGCAAATCATTGCAGTTGAAACAAAGCTTTTGAAACAGTGGCAACAATCTCAAGGTTTAAGAAATACGCTCGCATATAATTCTGTGGGTTCTGATGTTTCTCTGCTTCAGCGGATGCTTTCACAAGATAGTGGTATTTATCCCGAAAGATTGATTACAGGATATTACGGAAATTTAACCAGAAACGCAGTAAAAAGATTTCAAAAAGAATACAATCTTGCGCAAACTGGAGTTGTTGATACGGCAACAAAAAACAAACTAAATGAAATATTTTTGCAGTTTCTTTGCCCAGAGCGCACAACAATCTACCCAGAATTCCTTTTGAGGAAAATTAGCAAACAATTTCCGCTGCCTATAAATTATGTTCCTCCGTCTCTTGTGGATATTTCAACTAAAATAAAGACAAAAGGTGTTATCTGTGTGCGGCAAGATATAGAGCAAAATTTAATTAAAATGTTCCGAGATGCAGAAAGGGACGGAATTAATCTCGCTGTTACATCAGGATACCGGAAACCCGAAATACAAAAATACCTTTATGATTTTTGGCTTAAAGTTCAAGGTGTATCCGTACTCGATGCGATTGCAAAGCCCGGCGCCTCGGAACACCAGCTTGGAACAACGGTTGATCTTACAGACGCTTCAATCGGATATAGAGGGGTTGATGATCACTTTGGAAATAGTGATGGTGGAAAATGGTTACTCGCCAATGCCTATAAATATGGATTCATTATGAGTTATCCGAAAGGTAAGAAAAGGCTTACGGGCTACAAGTATGAACCATGGCATTGGCGTTTTGTTGGAGCAGACATTGCAACCGCACTTTATAATTCAAATCTGACATTCAACGAAACCTCGTCTAACATACAGGAAAAGCCTTATCCAAAAAGCGACATTAAAAAGGGGCTTGACCTTTCGGCAGAAGCTGTTATCTCGATGTTTACTGACGCCAATGGAAAAGAATACATACTCGCGGAAAAAAATAAAAAAAGAAGGCTGCCAATTACAGGTTTAACTAAACTTATGGTCGCCCTTGTCGCCTCCGAGATATATAGGCCCGATGACGCAGTAGTTATAAGCAAAGATTCGCTAGATATTAAGGGTGTTTCTGGCAACTATATAATCGGCGACAGTTTTTCTTTTCGAGACGCCCTTCGCGCACTATTGATGGGGTCTCATAACGAGATTGCAACTGCTATGGCCGAACGAGTTGGAATTAAAAATTTTATTAAGTTGATGAATAAAAAAGCTAAAGAGCTTAATTTAGGTGATACGTATTTCTTTAATGTTACCAACCTCGATTCGGAATCAGGGAGTGAGGAAATAAACTATTCAACCGTTTCAGACATCGCTAAGCTGTTGAAGTATATTTTTGAAAATAGAGCAGACATTGTCTCTATTTTGGGCAAAAACGAATATACTCTTACCGACAACATTAGTGGCCTGTCAAAAACAACAATAAAAAACACTAACAAACTAATCACCGAGCAGGATGTGGTGTTAAAAGTTTTTGGTGGAAAAACAGAAGAAACGCCGCGAGCAAAACTAAATCTTGCTATTATTTCTGACGCACCGGCGACGAGAGGTCAAATTGTAAGCGTTGTTATCGGTTCAAAAAATCCTTTTTCCGATATGCAAAAATTACTTGAATATGTTAAGGATTCTTTTGTATGGTGATTCCTCTTTCTATTAACTAAACAGGCAAAAAATTCCTCTCCTTGAACCTTTGAACCTCTTTAATTTTTTTATTCGCAAGTCATCAAATTATAGCGCCACCACATCTGTGCCGGAAGCTGTCGTCAATAATTATGTTTGGCTAGTTCAACCAAATTTGGCTGATAAAGCAAATAGTTTATAATAAAAAAAATGAACAAAATAAAAACAATAACGGCTGCCGCAGTCATTTTTGCTTCTTTTTATACTTTGATCGCAACCGGATCTTTAAATATTCAGCCAGTTTATTCCGCTCAGTTCCAAAAATTAATGGGCGACATTAACAGCAGCGGCAGCGTTGATTTTCAGGATCTGATAACTTTGTTTCAGAACTGGGGTAGTTCTCCCAATAATCCTAATTCCGACCTTGACGGAAACGGCAAAGTTGATTTTCAGGATTTGATTGCTTTATTTCAAAACTGGGGAGGGAAAAGGAAAAACGGCAACAATTTTGCC
The DNA here is from genome assembly GCA_964564475.1 of uncultured Flavobacteriaceae bacterium. GTDB lineage: Bacteria > Bacteroidota > Bacteroidia > Flavobacteriales > Flavobacteriaceae > CG1-02-35-72. The sequence continues at coordinate 2,286 of CAZMBM010000141.1, forward strand.
AACAAAACCGGCAATCTAAATTCAACCGGCAGCAACCTTAAGGTTTTAGAAGGAACTTTAGTTAGACGGATCGCTGACGATTTTAATAATAAGAAGGTAATTACTGATTATTTTCTCCAAACCAGAAGCGGTAAAATGTATAACATTTCCAGCCTGCCCGGGGTCTCGAATATTGCCGACGGCAGTACGCTGAAAATTACGCCATCTGGCAGCCAAACAACAATTAAAGTAAGCGGCAGCCAAATAACCAGCAGTAAAATTGAAGTTATTAGAACCCCTTCAAAAATCTTGCAAGATTCTATCGGCGGCAGAAGAGTAGCGGTTATTTTGGTAAATTACAACAGCGATAACAGAAAGCCTTGGACTAAACAAGATGCGGCAAATCAGTTGTTTAACAATCAAGATTCAACGAATAATTTTTTAAAAGAAGCTTCTTACGGCAAAACCTCTTTAAGCGGCAAAATTTTTGGCTGGTATAATGTTACCACCGCTAAAAATTCTTGTTGGGATGTAAATGGGGCAATAAAAGCCGCTGATCCGGAGATAGATTACTCGCAGTTTGATGAAATAGTGGTAATGATGCCGGAAATCGACTGCGACGGTGTTGGGGGGTTCGGCTACCTTTCAAAAATCGCGGTGCCTTCAAATGACAGCGGCGGCAATCTCAATATGTATTTTGCCAAAATAAACGGATTTAACGGAAGTCAGAAAGCAAAGTTTATTATTGCTCATGAAATTGGCCACACTTACGGTCTTCCTCATGCTCGTGGTGTTTGGTGCCCGGATAAGGATTACAGTTCCATTGTAAGTTGTTTAGCCAAAGAAAAAGTTTATTATCCTAAATTTGACGATGAATATGCCAATATTTATGACTCAATGGGTTTTTCGCTCACCCCTATGCATTTTAATGCCGCTTATAAACATAAAATAAATTGGTTAGCGAACGTACCTGAAATTACAAAAGGGGGTATTTATACTTTGGGACCTTTGGAAGTATCTGATATTTCTGAGATCCCTTCCATTGACAGATATCGCAAACCAACTCCTGACCCTAAGATATTGCCCAGTTTCCCCAAAGCTTATCGAATTCCTTTAAATTACAACGCTTCAAGAGACGGCCGATTTCTTTATTTAGAATACCGAAAACCTTTAGGTTTTGATGATAAACCGATATTAAGATCTGGAAAAGAAGGATTGTTGGTTAATATGTATTTTACCTACACCGGCGATGCTTATTTATTGTCAAACGGTCCCGATTACCTTGATTATCTGGTTAAGATTGGCGATGAATTCTACGATAAGTCTGACAACATTAAAATTACCCCCCTTCAATCGTCTTTGCCTAACGTTTTGCCAGTAGCGGTGAGTTTCGGTGATTGTAAACCCGGCTTGTTAAGGATAAGCAATTATTCTGCGAATAAAGTAACTGTGCCGTTGAAACCAGATAATAACCAAGGCCTGAAAGCTCGAATACAATTTCAAATTGCCAACTCTGATTCATTGGGCTGCAATTCATCAAAATTTATTTTAAAGAATGAAATTATTGGCGCTCCTTCGGGAACTGCAATTTACTTTTCCGGCCCGCCAGAAATTACAGCTAATGAAGTTATCTTGGCCCCGGGTCAAAATTCGTTAATCACTGCAGATTTAACAATTCCCGCTACTTCCGAAAAATCATTTAAAGTTTTGTTAAGTGTAGCCCGTGATAATGATAACGGTCAACAATTAACTTACTTACCAATTTCTGAAACCGTTATTCAAATTACCAAACCAGCCTCAATTAAAATCAAATCGCAACTGAACGATCCCTTAGTTCTTTATAACTACGAACTTAATAAATTGAATTTTGAGATAAAAAGAAACAGTAACTTTACGGAACAGATAAAATCTATCTCAATCAGCGGGTTGCCAAGTTACGGATTTAATATTTCTATAGATTTTGATAATAAGCCTGCAAATCGCATAGAAAATAGACCATCAAGATCTGATTTGATAATTAAGCAGTTTGATTTTTATTCTTTTGATCCTCAGACTTTAATTCCTGCCAATGGTTCAAAAAATATTGGAATAGGATTTAGCCCCAGTTTTAAAGATCGCGCAGGGGACTACCAATTTAACATAAAAATTGAAACCAATATTACTAAATACAATCTTCCACCTTTAAAAATTAAAGTACTCGGTCCGCGACCTCCCGACACTCCGGTTAACTATTTTCCCGCCAACGGCGCAACCGTTAATGTGAAAAGAGCAATTACTTTAGTTTCCTCACCTTACAAACACCTTAACAGTAATACTTCACTTTCTTCTTCTCAGTGGTTGATTAAAAATCCCATCAGCGGCAAAGTGGTGTGGAATTCCAAAGAAATTCCAGTAGACAGAACGGTTTCAACAGCAAATAGTTATCTTGTCCCTTTTTGGGTTCTGAAGCCGTTTAGTGTTTATTTATGGCAGGTAAGATACAAAAGCAGCCAGGGAGCCTGGTCTGCTTGGTCCAAGCCAACAATATTCCGCACCTCTTTATAGAAGAGTAAATAAAAGCCTTACCGATACCGGAGGTTAACCTTTTTTCCTCTTTTTTTGCGGTGTTTTTTACGGGCTAGTTTGGCTTTTTTGTTCATATCTTTAGGAT
>CAZMBM010000142.1:0-4789 GCA_964564475.1 uncultured Flavobacteriaceae bacterium
GAATCTAAGCAATTCTTTATAAAATTTATGAACAGGAAATCCCATGACATTAAAATAACTGCCCTTTATTTTTTTTACAGCGATATAACCAATCCATTCTTGAATACCATAAGCCCCTGCTTTGTCGTAAGGATTAAAATTTTCAACGTAATAATTTATTATTTTGGCACTTAATTTATTAAAGTAAACCTTTGTTGTGCAATTAAAAACCTTTTCTTTTTTACTGCTTTTTAAGCACACAGATGTGATAACAAGATGTTTGTTATCCGATAATATAGAGAGTGTTCTTACAGCTTCTTCTTTATCTTTAGGTTTCTCTAAAGCCTTATTTTTAAACCAGACTATGGTATCGGCCGTGATTAGGATGTCGTTTTCTTTTAAGCTGCTAAAAGCACGTGCTTTTTTAAGTGCCAGAAAATCGGTTATGGCACTTTTTTTGTAAAATTCGGGATAGGTCTCTTCTATCTCTTTTAATTGTATTGTATAATTTAAGCCCAGTTCCTTCATAAAGGTTTGACGTCGGGGAGAACCCGAAGCTAAAATGATGTTTTTATTTTCTAATTCTGTCGGTTTCATTTATGAGTTATTTTAGAATGCTTAAAATACCAATAGAGGCAATGCCAAAAATCATAATTAATTTTAAAATACGTGTCATATTTTTATAGTTTTTAATTGTTTTGGCCTTTATAAATAAAATAAAATAAATAAGACAGGGCAAAAATACCAATGCAAACATGTACAAAAAGGCCAACGGGCTAAATTTAAAATAAACAACAGCATAATAGGCTATGGCTACAATTAGGAGACTGTTCAAAAAAATGACTAAGTAACGCGTTTTCTTAAGACCAATAACAGCTGTAAACGACTTGGTATTGCGTTCTTTATCTCCTTTCATATCTTCAATATCTTTGATGATTTCGCGGATTAAATTGGTGAGAAAAGAAAATAGAAAATAATCAAAAACAATACTTAAAATGGTAAATTGTTGTACGGCATTTGACATATTTATAGCAGAATAAACGTCATATATACCCAATATTAAGATGCTCAGACTTACTAAAAAAGCTACTAATACATTTTTTAAGATAAATATGTTTTTCCAAGATTGTGAATATTTTAAAAGGCCAAAAGCCAGAATCAAAAAGAGTAAGCTGTAATTGAGGTGACCAATACTATAAGACAAATAATAAGCCAATCCTAGTCCTGTAAAATTAAATAAAATATACAATCTCATCGCTAAAATTTCACTTATTTCAGATCCAATTATAACAGCTTTCGGTTTGTTAATTTTATCAGATTCTAAATCGTATATGTCGTTTATTATATAGCCGGCAGCTGCTATAAAGAGGAGTGCAAACAGAAGTAAAAAGAAATGAAAATCATTAAGTTGCAACATGGCCCCACTTCTGTTAAAAAAAAAATATTTAAATATGATTTGACAAAAAGCAATAATGCCTAAATTTTTGATTCGAATAAGTTTGAGAAGGGCAGCTATCACTTATTAAATTGTTTTTTTACGCGGTCTAAATCTCGTTTGTTGTCTTTGGCTTTTAATACTTCACGTTTGTCGTAGGTCTTTTTACCTTTACACAAGGCAATATCAAGTTTAGCCCAACCTTTATCGGTTAAAAAGAGGCGTAAAGGCACGATGGTAAGCCCTACATTTTTAACCTCTCTTTCTAATTTTTTAAGTTCACGTTTTTGTAAAAGTAAGCGACGTTGGCTTTTGGGTTTGTGGTTGTAATGATTGCCATACAAATATTCTTCAATAAACATATTAATTACAAATAATTCACCTGCCTCATTAAACTCGCAAAAGCTTTCTGTAATGCGTGCTTTACTCAAACGGATAGATTTGATTTCGGTACCCGTAAGTTGGATCCCTGCCGTGTATTTATCAATTATTTCGTATTCAAAACGGGCTTTTTTATTCTGAATATTTATGGTCTTTTGCATAGGAGCAAAGGTAAGGAATAAAAGATGTTGTCGAAAATTAGTTTAGTTTTAAACTATCGGCCATGCTTTCAAAGTATTTAATACGTTCTATGCTTTCGAGTGTTTTACTTTTATAGTAGGCGTAATCTGCTTTAAGTGGCGACAGTTCAAAAGATGAACGTGCTTGTGCATTATAGTCGCGGGTTAACGTCCAATGAACCTGTGCATCTTTTAGAAAGAGTTTTAGCGCTTGTGTTTTTTTGGCAATATTGGTGTTATCTGACTTTATTTTTTTATCGAGCTTGGCGATAAAAGAATCGAAGGCTGTTTTGAGTTGGGTCTGAGATTTATTATAAGCTTTAAACACACAGGCATTTGCCAATTTTTGAGTAGTCAAACTGTCACAAACTTTTACATCAAATTGTTGCGCTTTTAAAGAATGACTATTTGTAATAAAAACTATTAAAAGTAAGCGGATTACTAAAGAGTTCATCGTTTTTATTTATATAAAGGTGTCATCATTATGTGTGCTTTATATGATCCGGAGAACATTAACCATGGGCCGTCGGGTACTTGTGGCGCTAAAGGTAATCCTGTACTTTTTGCAGTAGCCCAAGGGACATATATAACATAGCGAATTTTACCATTAACAACTTTTTTTGCCACATCATCATAATACGCATTTTTTCCGTATAAAACATAAAGCGTACTGGGATGTGTGGGTAATTTTAGGAGTCCCTTTTTAGCCTCTGCTGCCCTTATGGCTTCAATTTCTTTACTGTTTTTCCCTTCTTTTCTTAGCATGCGACCTCTTGCCATAAGAGGTTCTAAGTCTTTGTGATAGCAGGCAACACTAAACGATTTGCTTTTAATATTATTAGAAAGACACACAAAATTACCGCTTCCTTTCCTCAAAACGACCTGTTCGCCTTGACCGTCATAGCCTATAACTGTGGCGTTAGCGCGTTCGTTTTCTGGAACGACTTGTGTCGCCTCAATAATTTGATTTTCTAAACTCAAGATATCTTGCGCTTTTAAAGGTACAAGTGTCCATATGAACAAGCAAATACTTAAAAATATTTTCATAGACTGATTAATTAGGGGCTTTAGATTTGTTAATTTTAACAAATAATTCTTGCGTTTTGGTGTTTAAGTCCATCGTAATAACGTCACCTTCGGTAAGATTTGCATTGACGATTTCTGTTGCCAGAGCATCTTCAATATACTTTTGAATAGCCCGTTTTAAAGGACGTGCACCGTATTGTTTATCGAATCCTTTATCGGCAATAAAATCTTTGGCTCTTTTGCTTAAATTGAGGGTGTATCCCAAATCGGTTATGCGCAAAAGCAGTTTTTGCAATTCTATATCAATTATCTTGTGAATATCATCTTTATCTAAGTTATTAAACACTACAACATCGTCAATACGATTTAAAAACTCCGGTGCGAAGGTTTTTTTAAGTGCGTTTTCAATAACACTTTTGGCATAGGCACTTTCTTGTTCTTTTTTTGCAGAAGTTCCAAATCCGACACCTTGCCCGAAATCTTTTAACTGACGCGACCCAATGTTAGATGTCATTATGATAATGGTATTTCTGAAATCGATTTTGCGTCCTAAGCTATCGGTTAAAAAACCGTCGTCTAAAACTTGAAGTAACATATTAAACACATCGGGATGGGCTTTTTCAATTTCGTCTAAAAGAACGACGGCATACGGTTTACGTCTTATTTTTTCGGTAAGCTGACCGCCTTCTTCATATCCTACATAGCCGGGAGGTGAGCCAATTAAACGGGTTATGGCAAACTTTTCCATATACTCACTCATATCTATGCGTACCAAAGCCTCTTCAGAATCAAATAATTCTGATGCCAATATTTTAGCCAATTGTGTTTTACCCACGCCTGTTTGTCCTAAAAATATAAAACTGCCAATGGGTTTATTAGGGTCTTTAAGCCCAACGCGGTTGCGTTGGATAGCCTTAACCACCTTTTCTACAGCTTCGCTCTGCCCAATAACTTTATTTTCTATATGCTTATTTAAATCGGCTAAACGTAAACTTTCTGCCTGTGCTACGCGGTTAACAGGAATTCCTGTCATCATCGATACGACTTCGGCAACATTATCTTCGGTAACGGTTTCGCGGTTTAGTTTACTCTGTTCTTCCCATTTGTATTGCTCACGTAAGAGTTCTTTTTCTATATTTTTTTCATCGTCTCTCAGTTTGGCAGCTTCTTCAAATTTTTGACTTTTTACGACATTGTTTTTGAGAATTCTAACTTCTTCTAATTGCTTTTCTAGGCTTAGTATCTGTTCGGGAACAACAATGTTGGTAATGTGAATTCTAGAGCCTGATTCGTCTAAAGCGTCAATGGCTTTGTCGGGTAAAAAACGATCGGTCATATACCTGTTTGTCAATTTTACACAAGCCTTAATAGCCGCGTCTGTATAGTGAACATTATGATGATCTTCGTATTTTCCTTTGATGTTTTGTAAGATTTCAATGGTTTCATCTACCGTGGTTGGGTCAACCAAAATCTTTTGAAAACGGCGTTCTAATGCCCCGTCTTTTTCAATATTTTGACGAAACTCATCAAGCGTTGTGGCACCAATACATTGTATTTCGCCACGCGCCAAAGCCGGTTTAAACATGTTTGAAGCGTCTAAGGAACCTGTAGCACCTCCGGCGCCAACAATGGTGTGAATTTCATCTATAAACAATATAATATCTTTATTTTTTTCGAGTTCATTCATCAGCGCTTTCATACGCTCTTCAAACTGACCTCTGTATTTTGTACCGGCTACCAAGCTGGCTAAATCAAGAGACACAATGCGTTTGTTGAATAGTATTCGCGA
>CAZMBM010000143.1:0-4784 GCA_964564475.1 uncultured Flavobacteriaceae bacterium
GTCCTCCTATTGAAGAATTTATAATATCGGCTAGCCTCCCCCGTTGCCGCACGATTACCCCCGCAGATTATGATACGTGGAAATATTTTCCGTACTTATAACAACTAATCCTAATCCACAAAAAGTTTTTTTAAAAAATATTTGCTATTTAATTCATGTTTTATTTGTCCAACTCTTTTTTTTCAATACATTTGAAACCCTAACAAAATAAACCTTATGCAAAAATCTTGGCTGTCAAAAATTCCGCATCCCGTTGTGATGCTTTTTTTAATTATGATAGCCGTAGCGACCCTCACGCATTTTGTGCCGGCAGGCGAATACCAACGGCAACTCATTGACGGCCGTTGGCGTGTTATACCGGGTACTTTTAAAATTATCCCTTCTACGCCGGCAAGCTTTATGGATTTGTTCAGGGCTTTGCCTTTAGGTTTTAAAGGAGCCGCCGAAATTATTTATGTGGTTTTGGCAGGGGGTATTATGTTTGGTGTTTTGCAAAAAACCAAGATGATAGAAAATGTGGTAGGCAGTTTGGTTAAAAATATGGGACACAGTAAAAAATACCTTATCATCGTCTTGATGACCTATATTTTTGGCTTGGCAGGTGTGGCCATCGGCTACGAAAACAACATTGCCTTGGTGCCCATTGCCGCCGTTTTGAGCTTGGCTATTGGGGGCGATTTAATGCTGGCCGCCGGTATAAGTGTGGGCGCCATTACCGTAGGATTTGGCTTGTCGCCGATTAATCCTTATACAGTAGGTATTGGCCATCAAATAGCCGGATTACCCATGTTTTCGGGCGTCATATTGCGTTCTGCACTTTGTTTTACGGGACTTAGTTTGATGGCCTACTACAATTTGCGCTATTTTAAAAAAATTGAAAACAATGCCGACGCTTCTTTAACAAAAGGCGTTGATATTTCGGGATTAAGACTCTCAAAAGCCATCAATCATTACAGTATCAGTAGGCAAGATTATTTAATTATGGCCATTTTTTCTATCGGCATGGGTCTGATGCTCTACGGTATTTTTGTTTTTCACTGGTATCTCAACGACATTTCAGCCATCTTTATTTTAATCGCCATTTGTAGTGGTCTGGCCGCCAGAATCACACCCTTTCAACTGAGCGAAACCGTCCTAAAATATGTGGCTATTAGTGCCCCCGGGGCTTTTATGGTAGGTTTTGCCGCCGCCATTAAAGTACTGATGGAACAAGCCCATATTACCGACACCATGTCGCACAGTTTAGTGGTCATGCTTACAGGGATGCCTACCTATATTGCCGCCATTTTTATGTCGGTATCGCAATCGGGTATCAATTTTTTAATTCCCTCGGGCAGTGGTCAAGCCTTGGCGACATTACCCGTTATGATTCCACTGGGTGATGTTATCGGTCTCACCCGACAAAGCAGTATTTTAGCCTTTCAAATTGGCGATGGTGTGACAAATTTAATCAACCCAACCCTTGGCGGCCTCATTGCCATGCTGAGTATGTGCCGCGTAAGTTTAGACCGATGGCTGCGTTATATTTTTCCACTGGCTATGATGATTTTAGCTGTGGCTTGGCTCTTTTTAATTTTTAGCGTCTATATCCACTGGGGACCGGCTTAATTTTATGCAACTATGACAACACAAAAAATATTATCCGATTTAGTAGCTTTCCCCGTCTTGGGCGGCGAAAGTAATTTATCTATAATCAATTATATCAAAACTTTTTTATCAAAATACGGCATCAACTATACTTTGGTACCGAATACCGAAAACACAAAAGCCTCTATCCACTGTCGCATAGGGCCGGCTGTTGACGGCGGTGTTATTTTGTCGGGTCATACCGATGTGGTACCGGTGGCCGGACAAGCGTGGGATACCGACCCTTTTGTATTGACCGAAAAACCCGACGGAAAACTCTACGGACGTGGCTCTTGTGATATGAAAGGTTTTATTGCTTGCTGCTTGGACAATCTCGACAAAATGACGCAGGCTACACTTAAAAAGCCCATTTATTTTGCCTTTTCATACGACGAAGAAATCGGTTGTGTGGGGGCTCCCGATTTAATTGAAAGTCTTTTAAAAACTTATGACGAGCAACCAAAATATGCCATAATTGGCGAACCTACCATGATGCAACCCATTGTAGGTCAAAAAGGAATTTGTGTTTTTAAAACTACAGTTTTTGGCTCAGAGGGACATAGCAGCCGCATAAAACAAGAAGTTAGTGCTATTCATGAAGCCTCCAAACTCATTGTATGGCTTGAACAAAAAATGGACGCCCTTATAGCTGCCAATCACATCGATAAACGTTTTTCACCCCCGCACAGCACCATTCATATTGGTAAAGTAAACGGTGGTGTAGCCCCCAATGTTATTGCCAATACCTGTGTTTTTTATTGGGACACGCGTATCATTCCGCAAGACAGTATTCCCGATATCAAAAAAGCCTTTTTAGCTTATTGCGATGAGCGCATGGCTGTTTGTCAAAAAATTAATCCGAAATTTAAAATTGTCACCACCGAAGACCACCCCGCTGTACCGCCTTTAGACACGCCCGAAAATTTATCTATTGTACCGATTATCAAAAAATTGAGCCCGAGAGATGATTTAGGTACCGTGGCTTATGCGGCCGAAGCCGGCCAATTTTCTAATGCCGGATTAGAAGCTGTTATTTGTGGCCCCGGCGACATAGCCCAAGCGCACCGTGCCAATGAATTTATCACTAAAGAACAACTCGAAAAAGGTACCCAAATGATAGCTGATTTGGTAGATTATTTGAGTTAACTGTCTAAATTATTGTCACACTGAACGGCGTCGAAGTGAATACATTTTATAGCTAAATGTTAAAAAAAACCAATCTAAAAAAAGCTAACATTTTCCTATCTTTGCATTTCTTAAAACACCACGTGATTTATGTTTAATAATTTAAGCGAAAAACTGGATAAAGCCCTTCATGTTCTTAAAGGACACGGGCAAATTACCGAAATAAACGTAGCTGAAACTCTAAAAGAAGTCCGTCGCGCCTTACTCGACGCCGATGTCAATTTTAAAATAGCCAAACAATTTACCAACACGGTTAAAGAAAAAGCCCTTGGTCAAAATGTACTCACTACATTAAATCCAAGCCAATTAATGGTTAAAATCGTCAAAGACGAATTAACCGCTTTAATGGGGGGCGATAGTGTAGGCCTTAACCTTTCGGGGAATCCTACCGTTATTTTGATGTCGGGCTTACAAGGATCGGGTAAAACCACCTTTTCGGGAAAATTGGCCAATTACTTAAAAACCAAAAAGACCAAACAGGTATTGTTGGTGGCTTGCGATGTTTATCGTCCCGCAGCGATTGACCAACTACAAGTCGTTGCCGAACAGATTGACGTAGAAGTTTATACCGAAATAGACAATAAAAATCCCGTTGACATTGCCAAAAATGCCCTTAAACACGCCAAAGCCAATGGTAAAAATGTGGTGATAATAGATACGGCCGGTCGTTTGGCTGTAGATGAACACATGATGACCGAAATTGCCAATATCCATAAAGCCGTTCAGCCCCAAGAAACGCTTTTTGTGGTCGATGCGATGACGGGGCAAGATGCAGTTAATACCGCCAAGGCTTTTAATGATGTGCTTAATTTTGAAGGGGTTATTTTGACAAAACTCGATGGCGATACCCGCGGTGGCGCTGCTTTAACCATAAAATCGGTTGTAAACAAACCCATAAAATTTATCGGGACAGGCGAAAAAATGGAAGCCATTGATGTTTTTTATCCCGACCGTATGGCCGACCGTATTTTGGGTATGGGCGATGTGGTATCGTTGGTAGAACGTGCTCAAGAACAATACGATGAAGTAGAAGCCCGAAAAATTCAAAAAAAAATAGCCAAAAATCAGTTTGGTTTTGACGATTTTCTCAAACAAATAAGTCAGATTAAAAAGATGGGGAATATGAAAGACTTAGTCGGTATGATTCCCGGCGCCGGCAAGATGATGAAAGATGTGGATATTGATGACGATGCTTTTAAGGGCATTGAATCTATTATCTACTCGATGACACCTAAAGAACGTCGCGAACCCAATACCATAAATGCCAGTCGTAAAAAACGTATTGCCAAAGGCTCGGGCACCAGTGTTCAAGAAGTTAACCAATTGATGAAACAATTCAATCAAATGAGTAAAATGATGAAGATGATGCAAGGCGGTGGGGCTAAAAATATGATGAATATGATGAAAGGTATGCGCTAGACTAGTTAGCAGTGTTCAGTAGCAGTTGATAGTATATAATTTAAAAATAAAATGTCACCTCGAGCGCAGTCGAGAGGTCTTTAAAGCAACAAAATAGGGTCTCGACTGCGCTCGACCAGACAAACTAAAAACTATGATTCTACTAGACGGAAAAAAAACAGCGGCAGATTTAAAAGACGAAATAGCCATAGCTGTAAAACAACTAAAAGAAAAAGGTAAAAAAACACCGCATTTGGCCGCTGTTTTAGTCGGAACCGACGGCGCGAGTATGACCTACGTGAACAGCAAAGTAAAAGCCTGCGAACGTGTGGGCTTTAATTCGACTTTAATCGATTTACCCGAAGAAACCACCGAAGAACAACTGCTTCACGAAATAGATATTCTAAACAAGGACAGCGATATCGATGGCTTTATCGTGCAGCTGCCTTTACCAAAACATATCGATGAGCAAAAAGTATTAATGGCGGTCAATCCCGATAAAGATGTCGATGGCTTTCACCCGGTAAACGTCGGTAAAATGACACTCGATTTACCTACCTTTTTACCCGCAACAC
>CAZMBM010000144.1:0-4756 GCA_964564475.1 uncultured Flavobacteriaceae bacterium
CGACCCCCTCGGTGTAAACGAGGTGCTCTGAACCAACTGAGCTAATTGCCCTTAGGAGGGTGCAAATATAAATGAGTTTTTAATTCTGACAAAGCTTTTTATTGAAAATATTAAACCACTTCGGCCACCACAAAAGTACTGCCGCCAATGTATATCAAATCGGTTTTGGCGGCATTTCTCAATGCGGTTTTATAGGCCTCTTTTACCGAAGGACACACAACACCTTTTAAACCTGTTTTTTGAGCTTTTTCTTTTAAAACTACAGCGTCAAGACCTCTTTGAATGTTTGGCTTACAAAAATAATACGAGGCTTCTTGTGGAAATAAAGGCAGTATATTTTCGAGGTTCTTATCGTTTACCACACCTAAAATAAGATGTAGCCTGTCATATTTTTCTAATTGTAGTTGAGCCATTACCATTTTTAATCCGGCATCGTTATGTGCTGTATCGCAAATAACTTTGGGAATGCTATTGAGTATCTGCCAACGTCCTTTTAAACCGGTATTGATTACCACTTTTAACAGGCCTTCTTTGATGTTCTTCTTAGAAATTTTGTAGCCTAAATATCGTAATTTTTTTAGCGAAGCAACCGCTGTTTGTACATTTTTTTGCTGATAAATCCCTTTTAAATCGGTTTGGTATGTTACGCTTTCTATATCAGAAGCTATCGTCATAGGGCTTTCTAATAAGGCAGCTTTATCTCTAAAAACCTGAATAACAGCTTCTTGTTTTTCACCAATTATCACAGGGGTTTTTGGTTTTATTATGCCCGCTTTTTCGGTAGCAATTTTAGGTAAGGTCTCACCTAACATTTGCGTGTGGTCTAAAGATATGTTGGTAATGATGCTCAATTCTGGACTAAGAATATTTGTTGAATCTAGGCGACCGCCCAAACCAACTTCTATCACGGCAATATCTACATTTTGTAAAGCAAAGTAATAAAAAGCTATTCCTACCGTCATTTCAAAAAATGACAAACCTTGTTGCTCTAGAAAAGATTTGTTTTGAGAAACAAAATCGACAACAAATTGTCGGGTAATTTCTTGTCCGTTAATCTTTATACGCTCTCTAAAATCCTTTAAATGTGGCGAAGTATATAAACCTACTTTATAACCGGCTTCTTGTAATACCGAAGCCAACATATGACATGTAGAACCTTTGCCATTGGTGCCCGCTACATGGATACTTTTAAACTTTTTATGCGGATGCCCCAAATGGGTCGTCAAGGCTAAAATATTTGTCAGGTCTTTTTTAAAAGCGACCGTACCCTGCCTTTGATACATAGGCAATTTAGAAAACAGCCAGTTGAGTGTTTCTTGGTAGGTCACTAATTTGTTAATGAGAAGTTATAAATAATACTCCCTATTTGTTTATTGGGCGCCGTAGCATCAGCCTGCCACGTCGTTTTTAAAGCGGCTTCTTTGGCGCGTTGCAACAAACATGGCGCCGATGTTGTAGAGCCTTTTACACCGGCTTTGGCGCTTATTACCTGCCCATTCTGATTGACTTCTACACTTACAACAACACGGCCTTCTTCATCACAATCGTACAGCGGTTTGGGCATATTTAAAGGACGTCTGTTGCCCAAATTATAATTCCCGCCGCCGCCTTTCCCGCCTTTACCATAATAGGTTTTTGTATTTAAATCGCCATCTTTCTGACCTTTGTTGCCGGGTTTAACATCGGTGCCTTCACCTTTTTTGTCTTTGGCTTTATTTTTAGACCCATTGATGAGTTTAGACAACACATCGGTTGTTGTTTTATCGGGTTTTGGTTGGGGAGGTGTTTTCTTCTTGACGCTTTTTTTCTTCTTCGGTGTGGCTTTTTTTGGTTTTTTAACCGTTTTTTTGGCAATTACAGGCGCATCGACTTTGTCTTGTGTTAAAACTTTTTCTTTAACAGGTGTTTTGTTGATTTTAGGTTGGGCTTTTAGCATTTTCTTAATGACCTTTTGCTTAACAGGTGTCGTTTTAGGAGCTTCTTTTGTAGGAATCTTCCCCCGTCCTATATTTGACGTACCAAAATTAACAGCTATGCCGTATTCTTTGGGCGGATCGAAATAGCTAAGTCCGAAAATAAAAAGACTCAGTAAAAACAAAGCTAAAATAAGGCTTGTTAAAACAGCTGATTTTTTTTTATATGGCGTATCTAAAAAGGGCATTTTTTATTTGGGTCTGACAGCTAAAATTATTTTGTATTTGTTACGATTGGCAATATCCATGACCTTAACCACTTTTTCTATAGGTACGCCTTCGGCGGCTCGTAAAACCAAAACAGGCTCTTTGGTAGTGCCTAAAATGCTTCTTAGTTTGGCTTCTAATTTATCTACAGATGTAAAAGTCTTTTCGTCATTTAAATAGTAACGCAAATTTTTTTTAATGGTAACCGATACGTTTTTTTTATTAGTGGTTTTACCACTGGCCTTAGGTAAGATAATATCTAAGGCACTGGTTGTTACCAAAGTTGATGTGATCATAAAAAATATGAGCAACAAAAATACAATGTCGGTCATAGACGACATGTTGAACTGTGGGTTGACTTTATTTCGTCCTCTAAAATTCATACAGTGCTATTTACACGGGCTCGTTTAACAAGTCTAAAAACTCAAGCGAAGTGGCTTCCATTTGGTACACCACTTTATCTGTCTTTACAACCAAATGATTATAGGCTACATAAGCGATAATTCCTACAATTAAACCGGCAACGGTTGTCGTCATCGCTGTATAGAGACCGTCTGAGAGCATTTTAATATCTATCTGTCCGCCGGCATTGGCAATCTGATGAATGGCAACAATCATACCAATAACAGTTCCTAAGAAACCCAGCATAGGAGCGGCTCCTGATATAGTTGCTAAAACACTTACATTTTTCTCGAGATTGTAAATTTCGAGTTTCCCTGCATTTTCTATAGCGGTATTGATATCTTCCAAAGGTTTTCCTATGCGAGAAATACCTTTTTCAATCAATCGGGCTGTGGGCGAATTGTCTTGAGAACAACGCAATTTGGCCGCTTCTAAATTTCCTTGGCTGACCTGCTCTTTAATCTGATTCATAAAGTTTTTATCGACTTTAGAGGCCGCCTTAATCGCAAAAAAGCGCTCAAAATAAATATACAACGCCATAGCCAATAACACAAATAAAATACCGATGATAATTTGCCCCCCCAGACCACCATCCATAATGAGGTTAAATATAGAAAGTGATTTTTCTTGAGAGACGGTGTTCTCTATTATGTCTTGAACAGGTCTAGTGGCCTGTTGTAAAATAAAAAGCATATACTTAAATTTAAGGTTCTTGAAAAAGAAACGTAAAAACTATGTCAAAATTGTTAATAAACTAATACGTTACATCTTTAACGATTCCATAAAAAGCAACAAAATATAACCCAATATATAGCCTACTACAGCTAACCAGCTTATTTTTTTCATATACCAAATGAAATCTATTTTTTCCATACCCATAGCGGCTACACCGGCAGCAGACCCAATTATGAGCATACTACCTCCTGTACCGGCAGCATAGGCTATGAGGTGCCAAATACTGGCGTCCATTGGGGCATTGTACATACCCATAGAAGCGGCTACCAAAGGCACATTGTCTATAATAGCCGACAGAACCCCTAATAGTGAAATGACAATATCCTGATTCGGAATGGCTTGGTTTAGCATTTCGGCCACATACCTTAAAGTACCCATTTCAACGCCATTCACACTGCCGTAAACCAAAGATTCTAAAGCTGCTACAGCCATCAAAATACCGAGGAAAAACAGGATACTCGACATTTCTATCCGCGAAAGTGCTTGATGTGCAGAGTACAAATGTTTGCGCTCTTCACTAAAATCTTCTTCGGGATGAATATATTCAGACACTAACCAAACTACACCTAATGCCAACATCATACCTAAGTAGGGAGGTAAATGTGTGACTGTTTTAAAAACAGGTACTGAAATAATCATTCCCACTCCTAAAAACAGCATCGTTCTACTACTCAATAACTTTTCGGATTCTTTATTGTCATCAGAAGCTTCTATTTTTAAATTACCTTTAAACACAGGCAAAAAAGTCGTTGCCAAAAAGACAGGTACTACCAGATTCACCAACGAAGGTAAAATCAGTCGTTCTACCAAATGTAAAGCCGAAGTACGTTTTCCTATCCAAAGCATAGTTGTGGTTACATCGCCTATAGGTGACCATGCCCCTCCAGCATTGGCCGCAATTACAATTAACGACACAAACCAAAGACGCTCTTTTTTGTTTGTAACCAACTTTCTTAAAAGCGTGACCAAAACAATAGTCGCTGTTAAATTGTCTATAACAGCCGATAAGAAAAAGGCCAAAACAGCAATAATCCACAATAAACTTTTTTTGTTTTTAGTTTTAACCCAACCTTTTAAAACTTCGAAACCACGATGCAAATCTATAATCTCTACTATGGTCATAGCACCTATTAAAAAAATGAGTATTTCTGAAGTTTTCCCCAAATGATGTAGCAACAAATTATGGAAACCTTCATTGGCAACATCTTCACTTTGTGAGCCCAAAAAGCTAAAAACCTCTTCATTACCATTAATAACATCAAACCAACCATTGTGAAAACCAACAGCTAAAAGCGCCCACATAATGGCTGCCATAAGCAATGCCGGAATGGTTTTATCTAATTTTAAAGGATGTTCTAAGGTTATGGTTAGGTAGCCGAGTACGAAAATAAGTATAATTGCCGCTGTCATAATTCAATTTTAAAATTTGCTAAATATAT
>CAZMBM010000145.1:0-4712 GCA_964564475.1 uncultured Flavobacteriaceae bacterium
TCTAATTTTGTGCCTTTATGAGTGAAGTAGAGAGAATCTGCCTTAAAACCTTTATCAACCTTTACAAGCTTTAAAACGACATTAGTCCCCTTTACACCCGGCTGACCTCCCGCCCAGTTGTAGTAGGTTTTTTCTATAATTTTAAAAGGTTGTTTGTTTGCAACACGGCTAGATTTACAGTTAATCAAAAAGATTAAAAAAGCAAAGCCTAACAATATAAAAATATTTTTTTTCATTTTTAATAAGCGCGTTTTTTATGCCCTTCATAAAAGTTTACAAAGGCATTATTAACAACTTTTATACCACCTTTTGTAGGGTAATTACCGGTAAAATACCAGTCGCCTTTATTTTTTGGACAGGCTTGATGAAGGTTTTCTACACTTTGGTAAATAACTTCTACTTGGGCATTTATGTCCTCAGACTTTAACAATTGGGCAATTTTATTCGAAATTTCTTCGGCTGTAAAAGGCTTATAAATGGCTTTGACAAAGTTTTTTGTATTGCCCTTACCAGTATTGTTTTTACAATTATTATAAACTTCATCTACTATAGCCATTTGCTTGGTGTCTTTTAAAAGAGCCATAGCTGCTTTAAAGGCTATAAAATTATCTAACCGCGCCATGTCTATGCCATAACAATCGGGGTAACGAATTTGTGGCGCCGACGATACTACCACAATTTTCTTTGGATTTAAGCGGTCTAATATTTTAATAATACTCTTTTTAAGCGTGGTGCCGCGTACAATACTGTCGTCTATAATCACCAAATTGTCGGTAGGTTTAACCACCCCGTAAGTAACATCGTAAACATGTTCAACCAACTCATCGCGACTGTTATCATCGGCAATAAAAGTACGTAGTTTAACATCTTTAATGGCAATTTTTTCTATACGAGGACGTTCAGAAAGAATCACATTTAAATCGGCGGCAGAAATGTTGCGCTTGCCTTTGAGAATAGTTTCTAGTTTGTGTTGATTTAAAAAATCTTCGGCAGCTTCTGTCATGCCAAAAAATGATGTTTCAGCCGTATTTGGAATGTAAGAGAATACGGTATTTTTAATATCGTTATCTATACTTTTTAAGACATCTGTAAAAATAAGACGTCCTAAATTTTTACGTTCAGCATAAATTTCGGCATCGCTGCCACGCGAAAAATAAATGCGTTCAAAAGAACAGGCTTTTTTTGGGAGTTGTTCTTTAATCTGTTCAATTGTAACCGTACCGTCTTTTTTAACAATAATAGCGTGGGCGTGGGCGAGTTCTTTAACAGCGTCAAAAGGAACGTTAAAGACTGTTTGAATAACAGGTCTTTCAGAAGCGACAATTACAATTTCATCATCTTTGTAATAGTATGTGGGTCTAATACCGGCCGGGTCTCTAAAGACAAAAGCATCGCCATGTCCAATGAGGCCGGCTATGGCATAGCCCCCATCCCAGTTTTTTGAAGACCGTTGTAAAATCCGCTGAATGTTGAGTTCTTTCCCTATTAAAGGAGAGGCCTCTTTTTTACTAACTCCTTTGTTTTTAAATTTTTGATAAGTCTCGGCCACTTCGTCGTCTAGAAAATGGCCTATTTTTTCCATAACAGTTACAGTATCTGTGTGTTCTTTAGGGTGTTGACCCAAATCTATGAGTTCTTGCAACAATTCGTCTGAATTGGTCATATTAAAATTACCGGCCACTATCAGGTTTTTGTGTTTCCAATTACTCTGTCTTAAAAAAGGATGAACACTTTCAATGCTGTTTTTGCCAAAAGTGCCATAGCGTACATGTCCTAAATACAATTCTCCTAAATAAGGCACATTTTCTTTTTGCCACGCGACACTGTCAGATTTGTTTGGGTTTTCTTTTATAACTGTATTAATACGGCTATTTATTTGTTTAAAAATATCTTGAATAGGTTGTGATTGGTTAGAACGAACACGGCTAATATATCGGGTTCCCGGCGTGTCGTTAAACTTAATACTTGCAAATCCCGCCCCATCTTGACCGCGATTGTGTTGTTTTTCCATCATCAGATACATCTTATTAATGCCGTAAAAAGACGTACCGTATTTGTCTTTATAATACTGAAGCGGTTTGAGCAACCTAAGCATGGCGATACCGCACTCATGTTTTATAGCGTCGCTCATAAAAAGAAAGTTTTAAATATCATTGTTACTAAAAAAATTACCCCAATTCAATATCAAATTGGGTTAAATCTTTAAACTGTAAAAGCCTGTTGTTAATGACTTCAGAAGTTAAATTTTCCATCTTTTCCGTTCCGAATTTTTCAACACAAAACGAGGCTAAATTTGAGCCGTAAATAATGGCTTTTTTCATATTGCCAAAAGACAAATCTTCGGTTTTTGTAAGATAGCCTATAAAGCCACCGGCAAAAGTATCGCCGGCTCCTGTTGGGTCAAACACTTCTTCAAGAGGAAGTGCGGGGGCAAAAAACACATTGCCGTTGTTAAAAATTAAGGCACCGTGTTCACCCTTTTTAATCACCACGTATTTAGGACCCATTTTATGGATTTTATGAGCCGCTTTTACAAGCGAATATTCACCGCTTAATTGACGCGACTCTTCGTCGTTAATGGTAATGACATCTACTTTTTTTATGACCTCTAAAAGCTCGTTTAAACTGTTGTCCATCCAAAAATTCATAGTGTCTAATACCACTAATTTAGGACGTTTAGGCATTTGGTTAATAACACCCATCTGTACAGCGGGATGCAGGTTACCAAGCATTAAAAATTCGGCTTCTTTAAAGTTTTCGGGCACAACCGGATTAAAATCGGCCAAAACATTTAACTCTGTTATTAAAGTGTCTCTAACATTTAAATCGTTGTGATATTTGCCACTCCAAAAAAAAGTTTTGCCTTCTTTTTTTATTTCAATACCCGAAGTGTCGATACCTTTACTTTCTAATTTTTTTAAAAAATCTGTTGGGAAATCACCTCCAACAACCGATACAATACCCGATTTAATACCAAAAGTTGAAGCAGACAGGCCAATATAAGTGGCGGCTCCGCCTAAAATTTTATCGGTTTTACCGAAAGGGGTTTCAATAGCGTCAAAAGCGACAGTCCCTACAATTAAAAGTTTACTCATTATTATTTTGTTTCAAAAACATTGTACTTAACTTTGCAAAAATAAGTTTTAAAAATGAGTATCAAAGAAATACAAGAAGAAATTATAGACGAGTTTAGTATGTTCGATGATTGGATGGAACGCTATGAATATTTAATTGAATTAGGTAAAGGCTTACCACCGATAGCTTCTGAATATCAAACAGAAGACAATTTAATAAAAGGATGCCAATCTAAAGTGTGGCTTCATGCACATCTTGAAGACGATAAGGTAGTTTTTACAGCAGCGAGTGACGCTATTTTAACCAAAGGAATTATTGCCTTATTATTGCGGGTGTTTTCTAACAAAACACCTCAAGAAATTTTAGAGGCCGACGGTTCTTTTATAGATAAAATAGGTTTAAAAGAACATTTATCACCCACACGTGCCAATGGTCTTGTATCAATGATAAAACAAATTAAATTTTACGCCCTTGCTTTCAAGTCTAAAATACAAAACTAATTGTATCTTTGCCCTTATTTAGATTGGTTATAAACAATATTTTGTATGGAGACTGTTAAAAAAGAAGATTTGGGGGAGAAAATTGTAGGAGTTCTAAAAACCATCTTTGACCCCGAAATCCCCGTTGATATCTATGAACTCGGTTTAATTTACGATGTTTTTGTAAACGAAAACAACGATATAAAAATATTAATGACGCTTACGTCACCTAATTGTCCTGTGGCCGAAACGTTACCCGTTGAAGTGGAAGAAAAAGTTAAAACACTTGAAGAGGTTAACAACGCCGAAGTTGAAATTACATTTGACCCTCCTTGGAGCCAAGACTTAATGAGTGAAGAAGCAAAATTAGAGTTAGGATTTCTTTAAAATAATCAAACAACCAAATGGAGCCTATTTTAAATAGGGTAGCTAAAAGCCCATTGATAACAATAGATTTAGAAAGTTTTTATCCGTCGGGTAAACGCGTGGTTTTTGATATTGCCACTTGGCTTCATAAAGGCTTAATTTTAAAAGAAAAAGACTTTAGAAAGCATGTATCACAACACAATTGGGAAAATTACACAAATACTTATGTCGCTTTAAATTGTAGTAAAGACGTTATAATTCCCTCATGGGCTTATTTACTCATCAGCTCAAACTTAACCCCTTTTGCCAAATGTGTTGTTGTGGGTGATTTAAATTTACTCGAAACAATTATTTTTACAGAAATAATAAACGATATAGATACCAAACAATATATAAACAAACCAATAATTATTAAAGGTTGCGCCAATAAACCTATACCACACACAGCCTTTATATCTTTAATAACAAAATTACAGCCCGTAGCAAAGAGTATTATGTATGGTGAAGCATGCTCTACAGTGCCTATTTTTAAAAAGAAAGAACAAGCTCTATGAAAATTAAATTCACACTGGTTTTTTTTGTGCTTTTAAATTTATTATCTAGAGCCCAAAACCAACCAAAGGACAGTATAAAGGGATGGAATACAGACGGGAAAGCTACTTTGCTTTTTAGTCAATCATCATTTTCTAATTGGATTTCGGGGGGTGAAAATGCCGTGGCGGGAAACTTAAATATTAACTATATTTTTAATTATAAAAACAACAATTGGACTTGGAATAATAAAATTAATAT
>CAZMBM010000146.1:0-4645 GCA_964564475.1 uncultured Flavobacteriaceae bacterium
CCGATTTACATGTGCATTTCCGTTGTAAAAGTTGTAATGAGACCATTTGTTTGCCCAATAGTAAAATACCCCATATTAATCTGCCAACGGGTTTTTTAGCCGAAGAGGTTAATCTTGTCGTTACAGGTACTTGCGATAAATGTCAAGAATAAATGCACTTCTGTTGCACGCTCTTTAATAGTAGTTTTGAACATACATTATAAGTTTAATTTTAAATAAACTGTTATGAGCGATGCATGTAAAGAAGGAACGGCTTGTCAAGTAGATTTTAGTCAAGAGACTAAAAAGACATCCAAAACATTTAGAATTAATAAAAAATATATCCCACCGTTCATCGGATTATTTTTTTTAATTCTGGGAATCGGTCTGGATTTTTACCGGATTTCTTTTTTTGACAATACTATTTCTTTAATCTGGTTTGGCCTTATCTACTTAGTTGTTGGCGGAGAAGTTATTTTAAGAGCTGTAAAATTAATTTTTAAAGGCAATATTTACAATGAATTTGTTTTAATGTCTGTGGCCACTATTGGCGCTTTTGCTATTGGGGCTTATGCAGAAGGTGTGGCCGTTATGCTTTTTTACGTGGTAGGCGAATTGTTTCAAGAAGCGGCTGTAAACAAGGCAAAACATTCTATCGAAGCCTTACTAAAAGTGCAAGTAGAAGAGGTGACTGTTTTAGAAAATGGCAAAGCCATAATCAGACATCCTAAAGCGGTAAAAGTCGGACAAATAATTCAAACAAAACCCGGACAGAAAATAGCCTTAGACGGTATATTGTTGTCAGAAAATGTAAGTTTAAATACAGCGGCTTTAACAGGAGAATCCGCTCCGGATACCAAACAAAAAGGCGATAAAGTACTGGCCGGGATGCTCAACCTCAATAAATTAATAGAGATTAGAGTAAGCAGTAAATACGAAGATACCAAACTTTCAAAAATATTAAAACTCGTTCAAGAAGCCGTTGGAAGAAAAGCTAAAACACAATTGTTAATCAGTCGTTTGGCTAAAATATATACGCCTATAGTATTTTGGTTGGCCATAGCTCTGGTTGTATTGCCTTACTTTTTCCTTGGCGATGCTTATGTGTTTCAGATGTGGTTTCAAAGAGCACTAATCTTTTTGGTAGTGTCATGCCCTTGTGCTTTGGTTATTTCAATTCCCTTAGGTTATTTTGGTGGTATTGGCGCAGGATCGCGAAATGGTATCCTGTTCAAAGGATCTAATTATTTAGATTTAATGACTAAAGTAGATACCGTTGTCATGGACAAAACCGGCACTTTAACCAAAGGTGTTTTTGAGGTGCAAGAAGTGTTTGTTAAAGATTTTGATAAAGAATTGTTTCTGGAACTAACAGCTGTATTAGAATCCAATTCGACACATCCAATAGCACAAGCCATTGTAAAATACGTAGAAAATATCTCACCTGCATTTAAATCTTCTGATATAGAAGAAATATCGGGATATGGACTAAAAGGGAAGGTGGGTAAATATGATATTTTAGCAGGTAACACAAAACTACTCGAAAAGTTTAATATTCCTTTTGACGATAATCTAAAATCAAATGCCGACACCATAGTTGTTGTGGCCATTAATAACAAATATAAAGGGTACATTAGCATTGCCGATACTATTAAAGAGGACGCCGAAGAGGCTGTTAAAGCATTACACGGTTTTAAAAAAATTACCGAAATTATTATGCTTTCGGGCGACAAACAATCTGTTGTAGATAAAATTGCCAAGCAATTGGGGATTGATAAAGCTATTGGTGGATTGCTTCCGGAAGGAAAAATTAATGAAGTTGAAAAATTAAAAAAGCAAGGTAAAACTATTGCTTTTATTGGCGACGGCATAAATGACGCTCCTGTGCTTACCTTATCTGATGTGGGTATAGCTATGGGCGGCTTAGGCAGTGATGCGGCCATAGAAACGGCTGATATTGTAATACAAACAGATCAGCCGTCAAAAATAGCAGTAGCCATAAAAATTGGCAATACCACAAATGCCATTATTTGGCAAAATATAACACTGGCATTAGGTGTAAAAGTTTTGGTGTTAATACTCGGAGCCATGGGCATGGCAACTATGTGGGAAGCTGTAATTGCAGATGTTGGCGTAGCCTTATTGGCTATTTTAAATGCTGTTAGAATTCAAAAAGTTATAAGTTAAAGCAGAAATACTATAGGTCTTTTAAAAAAAAATAAAGTAATTTTGAGTCAACTAATTTTAAAAAATCGAAATTATGGGAAAAGGAATATTTGTGGCTGTTTTTTTATCTACTCTTTTTGTAAACGGTCAAGTTTTACGCAAAAATATAAAAGGTAAAGTATTTAATGATTCTATTTCGGTAGAAAATGTTCACGTTATAAATAAGAATATAAAATTGGGTGTTGCCACAAATAAATCGGGAAAGTTTGTTATTCCCGTTAAAGTAAATGACACACTTATTTTTTCTTCGGTAAGGTTTAGTCAAAAGATAGTTGTGATTACAAAAAATGATTTAGAACACAATTTAAAGACTATTGTTTTACGCCCCCATGCCATTCAGCTTGATGAAGTCGTATTGTTTTCCCATAAAATGATTGGTAATTTGGCTATAGATGGGGCAAAATTTAAGAGTAAACCTTCGGAGGGAAAGGCAAATTATATAAACTTTAAGGGTATAGATTTTGATATGTTAATAAATGACGATGCGTATAAAGCCTCAGAAATTAATAGGAAAGCACTTTCTTCTAAAACAAATTCAGATATCGTAAGTGGGGGAGATATTCTAGGGCTTATAAAATATTTGAAAGGAAATGCAAGCAAAAATTTTAAAAGAGCTTCAAAAGAAGAACAACAGGAAATTCTTAATCAAATATTTAATACGACCAATACTATTAGAAGAGATTTAAAAGACGATTTTTTTATAAATACTTTAAAACTTCCTTCCGATAAAATAAATGATTTCCTATACTTTGCGATTGGTAAAAAAATGGCAGATTTGTATAATGCCAATAGAAAAATTGAAATTATAACTTATCTAATTAAGATAAGACCTTACTATAAAAATTAGTCGCTTTCTCTTTTTAAAATTGTTTGCAGAATCTGAACATTAATTTTATTGTTAAAGCCCTTAAAAGGCAATTGTATATTTAAAGCTTTTAAATCCAGTTGAAAATTTAGATTTAAAATACATGAGTATATGCCACCTAAATGAGTAAGGCTACCATTGCCCCATAATTTCGGTTGAATGATTGGGCTTTTTAAGGGTTAAGCCTACTTTAAAATTTTGTGTAGGATGCGTTTTGGTTTCAATAAAATCAATACCCATTTTACCTTTAGTCTCTATAAACGCGCCTTTGTATTTCGAAAAAAACATATTGAGAGAATCAATATCTGTTTTTAATGAAGCTTTGTCGAGTTTTATTTCGAATAACGCCGTGTTGTAATCTAACGAAATAATAAGTTTATTACTGGTGGCCGTTATAACTTTTCCATTTAAGAGTGTCGAGATTTTTATTTGTCCGTTAATGGTGCTATAAATTTCTGACTGACCAGATACTTGGCTAATAACAGCAAAAAACAATATAAAAGTATAGATGTAAAGTTTACATTTCATAAAAAACTAAATTTGGTTAAAAATACAAGAAATTAATTTTTACTTATTTAAAACGACTGAATTTTATAAATTTAAATCAGAAAAGCACATTAATTTTATTGTATGTAAAAACCAAATAACACAACAGTGATATAAATCACATTAAAATTATAAATTTATTCTAGTTTTGGATTTTTAAAGAAGGGAAACTAAAAAGAATCATTATGAAAATTAAATTAACTTTTTTAGCATTTTTAATAAGTGTAGGCTTGTTGGCTCAAAATTCACTTTTAATACCAAGTACACTTAGCGGAACAAATATAGACCTTACTTTACAAAATGGCACTCATCAATTTTACAGTGGTACAAACACAACCACTATGGGGGTAAATGGCAATGTATTAGGACCAACTATTATTTTAAATAAAGGCGATTTAGTTAATTTTTCTGTCAATAATCAAATTGGCGAAACAACTACCATCCATTGGCATGGGATGCATGTATCGCCCGAAAATGATGGCGGCCCTCATACTACTATTGCAGCCAATACAATATGGCGTCCTAGTTTTACTATTTTAGATAAAGCAGGGACCTATTGGTATCACCCTCATTTACACGAAAAAACAAACGAACATGTTTCTAAAGGTATAGCCGGTATGATAATAGTAAAAGACACCGAAGAAGCGGCGTTAACTTTACCGAGAACTTATGGTGTAGACGATTTTCCTTTAGTTATTCAAACAAAAGATTTTGATGTCAATAAGCAGATTGTTGTCCCTTCTAATTCAGACGATGTGATAATGGTTAATGCCACAATCGATCCTTTACTACAGGTGCCTGCGCAAGTGATTAGATTAAGATTGCTAAACGGATCGTCAATGCGCTCGTTTAATATAGGCTTAGATGGTAATAGAACTTTTTACCAAATAGCCTCAGACGGTGGTTTACTTAGTGCATCAAATGCTATTACAAGGCTAGAATTATCACCCGGTGAACGTGCCGAAATACTTGTTGATTTTTCAGGCCTGAATGGCCAGACCCTATTTTTAAAAAGTTATGCTTCAGAAT
>CAZMBM010000147.1:0-4610 GCA_964564475.1 uncultured Flavobacteriaceae bacterium
AAGTGACTATAATTAAGTGATTAATTTTTAGTCAACCTATTTCAGGAATGTTCAGATAAACAAAACCGTCATAACGTGGCAATCTCTTAACATTTGTTACTATTTACTTAAAATTTTCACATCCCAAATAAGAACGTCTTCACGAGCCTTAGCTTTGCTAAGGCGTGGTAGTCTCTTGATACTTGTTACTATTTACCTAGAGCCGTGTCTGCGGCAGGCAGGATTGCCACACTATGCCTACCTACAGCAGGCAAGCTCGTAATGACTTTCTTAAAATATTAAGGGAGAAATGGTTATATTTGTTGGGATGTAACAAGTTGTAGCACATTAAAGCACTACTATTTGAAAAAAACTTATCTAAATAATAAAATCTAGATTATGAAAAATTATACTTATCTGCTGTTAGTTATACTTTTAACTTTTTCATCAACTTCTTGTAATACCGCTAATGATAAGCTTAATCCCTGTGAAAAAACCGTTATAATTAATAATGACATTTTCAATAACACTAACTCAGATAACTATGCTATTCTAAATGCTTCAATCATTGGTGATTGTCTGGAAATAGAAATCTCATCTGGTGGATGTGACGGTAATACTTGGATTATTGAATTAATTGACGCAGACAGAATTTCAGAAACAGCAGTTGTTCAGAGGGACATAAAACTCTCTTTGCAAAACACTGAAATTTGTAATGCTATTGTGACTCAAATAATATCATTTAATATAAAACCTCTTCAAACGGATGCTAATGAAATAACATTGAATCTAGAGAATTGGAATAATCAATTACAATATAGTTATTAAAAATTTTAGATGAAATTCGATTTCAATTGCCTGTGGAATTAGCAATGCCGAAATCGTCAAAAACTTCACCTTAATTTCCCTCCCCATTATCCCAAACAAATTTTTACCTTTGCGGCTAAACACCTTACAAAGGCATGGGTCAACAAAATCGTTATAATTTAAGAGGCGTATCGGCATCAAAAGAAGATGTGCATAAAGCTATAAAAAACATAGACAAAGGTTTATACCCAAAAGCTTTCTGTAAAATTGTCCCCGATTACCTTACCAATGACGATGATTATTGTGTGATTATGCACGCCGATGGTGCCGGAACCAAATCGGCCTTGGCCTATATGTATTGGAAAGAAACAGGTGATTTATCGGTGTGGAAAGGTATTGCGCAAGACGCGCTTATAATGAATATTGACGACCTGCTTTGCGTAGGCGCTACCGACAATATTTTGCTGTCATCTACCATCGGGCGCAATAAAAATTTGATTCCGGGCGAGGTCATTTCGGCCATCATAAACGGCACCGAAGAACTCTTAGAAAATCTTAAAAAACACGGTGTTAATATTCATTCTACCGGTGGCGAAACCGCCGATGTAGGCGATTTGGTACGCACCATTATAGTCGATTCTACCGTAACAGCACGTCTCAAACACAGTGAGGTGATAAACAATGCCCACATACAAGCCGGCGATGTAATTGTAGGACTGGCTTCCTTTGGCCAAGCCACTTACGAAACCGAATACAATGGTGGTATGGGCAGCAACGGGCTTACTTCTGCCCGTCATGACGTGTTTGCCAAATATCTAGCCACAAAATATCCCGAAAGTTTTGACGCGGCCGTACCCAATGAGTTGGTTTATTCTGGCCAGACCAAACTAACCGATGCGGTTAAAGATAGCCCCTTAGATGCCGGTAAGTTAGTCCTCTCGCCTACGCGGACTTATGCACCCATCATCAAAAAAATACTTGAAAAATACCGAAAAGACATTCACGGTATGGTACATTGTAGCGGTGGGGCACAAACAAAAATATTGCATTTTATTGACAATCTTCATATTGTAAAAGATAACTTATTTGATATACCGCCGCTGTTTAAACTCATTCAAGAACAAAGTGGCACAAATTGGCAAGAGATGTATCAGGTATTTAATATGGGACATCGTATGGAATTGTATGTGCCTCAAAATATTGCCCAAGAACTGATAGCTATCTCTCAATCATTTGATGTCGATGCCCAAATTATAGGACGTGTAGAAGCGTCATCTACTAAAAAATTGACGATTAAAAGTGCGTTTGGCGTATTTAAATATTCTTAAATAAGTTATATAATATATTCATAGTCAGGGTTTCACTTTGAGTGAAGCCCTGACTATAGTGTATTGATACGATGACTCCGAAGTCATCGTATCAATTAAAAAAAAGTCACTAGTAAATTTCTTAAGGCTTTGTTTAATACTTTAATTTTATCGGCTACAATTGTCCCCTCAAAGGGACAATCCACATTAGTGAAATTTAAAAAGTATAGAGAAGTAAAAAACAATACATAATTTTCTTATGTATTACTATTTTTATGTACATTTGTTTCTTTTAAATAAAAATCTCTATGATTTTACGTTTTTTAAGCCTTGAATGGAAACAGTTTATACGCGCTGCTTCCTTTAAAAGGAAAATTGCCATAAAAATTCTTATGGTGTTTGCCGTATTATATTTTGCCGTTGTAGCCATTGCTTTAGGAGCCGGTATCTTTTTTATCCTTAAAAAGAGCATGCCACAATCAGACCCCTTGGTTATCATTAACAACTTTTTAATTTATTATTTTTTAATTGATTTAGCCATTCGGTTTTTTATTCAGCAATTGCCGTTTATGAATGTTAAACCCCTAATGCTATTGCCTGTCAATAAAAATACAATCGTCAATTATCTGATGGGGAAATCGATATTGTCTTTATTTAACATACTTCCGCTTTTTATTTTCATTCCTTTTAGTGTTGTTTTACTCATTAAAGATTACGCTGTTTTACATGTTTTTGTTTGGTTTACAGGAATCGTCTTACTTCTTTTATCCAACAATTTTATCAATTTTATCATCAACAAAAACAGTAAAGTTTTTTACGTTATAGCGGGTATATTGGTCGTTTTTAGTGGGTTAGAGTTTTTTAATATTTTCAAAATATCAACCTATGCGGGTGTGGCTTTTAACGCTTTTTACAAAAACCCGGTTTTAATTGTTGCGCCTGTACTTATTTTCTTTTTGTGTTATCTAAGTGTGTACAAATATTTGCAAAAAGGCTTATACTTAGAGAATCTCGACTCAAAAAAAGCTAAAACCGTTAAGGCTGCCGATTTGTCTTGGCTCAATCGTTTTGGGGCGATGGCGCCGTTTTTAAAAAATGACATCAAACTTATTTGGCGCAATGTAAGACCTCGACAGGTTATGTTTATGAGTTTTATCTTCTTATTTTACGGTTTAATTTTTTACACCAACCCAACCTATCAAAAAATGCCGGCCTTTTTAGCTTTCGCTTCAATATTTGTAACAGGCGGCTTCTTAATGACTTTTGGACAACAGGTGCCCAGTTGGGACAGTGAATATTACAAGCTTATGATGAGTCAAAATATTCCGTACAAACAATATCTCGAAGCCAAGTGGTATTTAATAGTGGTAGGTGTGGCTATTTCGTTTGTGTTGAGTACCCCATATATTTATTTTGGATGGAAAATCTACGGCATGATTGTAGCCGGAACGGCCTTTAATATTGGTCTTAACGGATTCATAAATCTGTTTGGCGGCGCTTTAAATATGACACCTATTGAACTCAATGTAAAAGCCAAAGCTTTTCAAAATACCAATAAATTTAATCCTATATTGTTATTGGTAGCCCTGCCAAAAATTATTTTGCCGATGCTGTTATTTTACATTCCTTATAAATTTATCAGTTTTGAAGCAGGCATCATTACTTTAGGAGTCGTTGGTATTTCGGGTTTATTTTTTAAAGACTTCTTTATCCGAAACATCGAAAAAGTTTATCAAAAAAGAAAATACAAAACCATTGCCGCTTATTGCGAAACCGAATAAAATTTAAACTATGATTCACGTATCACAACTCACAAAACAATACAACAAAATTACCGTTTTAAACATAGAAAATCTCGACATCCCAAAAGGTCAAAGTTTTGGATTGGTAGGTAATAACGGCGCCGGAAAAACCACTTTTTTCAACCTTATGCTCGACTTGATTGCGCCCACAACAGGCTTTATAACAAATAATGATATTCAGGTTAATACTAGCGAAGAATGGAAACCTTTTACTTCGGCCTTTATAGACGAGACATTTTTAATAGGCTATTTAACACCTGAAGAATACTTTTATTTTATTGGTGATTTGCGCGGGGTAGCTAAGGCTGATGTGGATGTGTTTTTAGAACAATTTAAAGAAATGTTTAACGATGAAATTTTAGGCAAACGCAAATACCTGCGCGATTTATCAAAAGGCAATCAAAAAAAAGCGGGTATTGTGGGCGCTTTAATCGGTAATCCTGATGTTATTATTTTAGACGAACCTTTTGCCAATTTAGACCCCACCACACAAATACGGCTTAAAAAATTACTCAACAGCCTGACCAAAGATGCCGATAAAACCGTTTTAATATCGAGTCATGATTTAGGTCATGTTACCGAGGTTTGCAATCGTATTGTGGTGCTGGATAAAGGCAATGTGGTAAAAGATTTGCATACATCAGCCGAAACTTTAAAAGAACTGGAAAGCTTTTTTGCGGTGTAAGTCTCCTCTCGAGAGGGGAATTATTAATAA
>CAZMBM010000148.1:0-4604 GCA_964564475.1 uncultured Flavobacteriaceae bacterium
AAAACGTGGCGTGGTCTTCGGTGTCTTCGGGTAATAATTTAGAATAGGTAGAGCGTGACAAAGACTGAATAGCACCCATAACCAAACCAATAAATCCGCCCAAGGCATAAAATTTCATATCGATATAGGGATCGTCTTTTTGCAGTAAAAAAGCCGAAAAGGTAACAAGTATCCAAATAACAATGGTTATTTTTAGGGCTTTTAAATTACCGTAACGCTTAGAAATGCCTGAAAACAATGTGGCGCCAACAATACCTACCAGTTGAATCAGTAAAATGGTCATAATTAATTTTGGTGTAGCTAAACCCAATTCTTTACTTCCAAAAATACCCGCTAACAACATAATTGTTTGTACGGCAATACTGTATAAGAAAAATGAAATGAGGTATTTTTTTAAAGTAGGTAAGTCCTTTAGTTGTCTTAAAACATTGCGCAACTCTTTATAACCTTTTGTGATAAAATCTTTTTCGGGTTTTCTGTGAAAGACATTACTGGGCAATCTGGCAAAGGTTATTTGAGCAAAACCCATCCACCAAAGACCTACACTTACAAACGAGATACGTGCCGGTAAAGTTGGATCTGTAATGCCATACCACTCGGGTTTGTTAAGCATGGTTAAATTAAAAATAAGTAAAATAACCGACCCTATATAACCGTACGAAAATCCTAAGGCACTTACTCTGTCTTGTTGCTCGGGAAAGGCTACTTCGGGTAAATAAGCATTGTAAAATACCAAAGAGCCCCAAAAACCAATACTGGCTAAAATACTGAATAAAATACCTATCCACAGATTTTCTATACCTGTAAAAAAGTACAATCCAATAACCGAAAAAGAGCCTAGATAACAGAAAAATTGCATAAACAGTTTTTTACGGCCGGTGTAATCGGCTATACCGGAAAGTATTGGCGACATAAAAGCTACAATTAAAAACGAGACCGATAAGGCATAGGTATAAAGTGTGGTATTGTTAAAACTTGTGCCTAAAAAATAAACTTGGTCTGTGGTTTCTGTAACGGTTAGTGTTTCGTAATAAATAGGAAATATAGCAGAACTGATAACCAACGAATAAACGGAGTTGGCCCAGTCGTAAAAAGCCCATGAACGGTAGAGCTTTTTATCACCTTTTTTTAACATGAAATGTACTTTTAAGTTTGGTTTGAAGCCCTAAATGTACAGTTTTTTAAGGAAAATCAAAATGCGTTGATTTAAAATCGATTACCTTTTAAGTATAAAAACTAAAGCAAAACTTCTCTTATTAGTAACTTCTCGATACATCCTGAATTCTATTCAGGACACTCGAAGTGACGAAATATTTGATTATTAAATAGCATAAACATAGCGTCAGTTCGGGTAGGCGCAACCCTATCGAGAACTAATATAAAAAATTTAAGTATTTATTATTAGTTACTTACAGCATACTTTTTAGCAATATTTTTAGCTTGGGGCAGCCATGCTTTTAAATCGGCTATACGGCGTTCATCTGCCGGATGCGTACTTAAAAATTCGGGCGGTTTATCGCCTTTAGAATGGGCAGCCATCCGCTGCCAAAAAGCAATGGCTTCATCGGGATTGTAACCCGCCATTATCATAAAAACCAAGCCCAGTTTATCGGCCTCACTTTCTTGCGTACGGCTGAATTTGAGCATTCCCAATTGCGAACCGATGCCATAGGCCAGATTCCAAATATCGGCACGTTTACTTTTTTCTGTCCCTAAAGCCACAGCTATACCGCCGGCTTGTTGTAGAATACCGCTACTCATACGTTCAGCCCCATGACGGGCAAAAGCATGGGCAATTTCGTGCCCCATAACAGTGGCCATACCGGCGTCATTTTTTGTAACAGGCAAGATACCTGTATAAAAAACCACTTTGCCGCCGGGCATCGCCCAAGCATTAACCGCCTTGTCTTCTACCAAGTTGAATTCCCATTTATACGAATCGGCTCGTTTTGTCATGCCATTGGCACGCATATACGTATCAATAGCTTTAGAGATACGCTGACCTACGGTTTGAAGTCTTGTTACATCCGATTTGCTATCAGACAGTTTGTGCTCTTTTATAAATGATTTATACTGGCTAAAGGCCATCGGAATTATTTTAGTGTCGCTTACCAAATTGAGCTGTTTGCGCCCTGTAATGGGAACCGTACTACAAGCTGTGAGTAAGAATGCTAAAAAGAGTGTAAGCTTAGAACGCTTCATGGTGTGTGTTTTTGTGAACATATTAAACGTAAAATTAGTATTTTTATTTAAATTCGCAGTCCTATAAAACGTTTAAATGACCCGCAAAAAGACGCCAAAAAAGAACACACGTATCACCAAGACAGTCGTGAATTTTGCCAAATTTTTACAGTTTATAGCCACGTCGTTGGCGGCTAACTTTGTCCTTAAAATATTTCAGTCACCATTAAATCACAATATGCCTGAACGTGAAATAATGATGTACAAAAGTGCTGTTAAAGAGCGTCTTAAAATCCCGGCTATCAATAAAAATATTCAGGTTTACAAATACGGTTACTCTAAAAAGAAAGTTCTTATCATTCACGGTTGGGCAGGCAGAGGTACACAACTTTTTACTATTTCCGATAAACTTTTAGAAAATCGTTATATGGTTATTAGTATAGACGGGCCGGCTCACGGCTTTTCTGAAGGCAAGCGCACCAACTTAACCGAATTTGTAGAGACCGTTAAAGTTATTCAAGAGGCCTACGGCCCTTTTGAAGCCGCAATCGGGCATTCGTTTGGTGGGATGGTTTTACTAAAAAGTACCGCCTATTTTCTAAAAATAAACAAATTAGTGGTTATGGGCACCGCTGATGACGTGCGTCAAATTATTCACGATTTGGCGGCAAAACTCAAACTAAAACCGGCCGTAGCCGATTGCGTTCTAAATAAATTACAAATACAATTTAAAACCGATTTAGAAACCATGACCAGTGCAGCCAGTGCCAAAAAAATAAATATCCCTACATTGGTTATCCATGATACAACCGACAGAGAAGTGCCTGTAAGTTGTGCCTACAAAATAAGACAAAACTTAAACAAAGGCACACTTTTAATCACGCACGGCTTAGGTCACCAACGTATTTTAAAAGACAATGCCGTACAAAATCGTATTATTGAATTTTTAAATTTGTAATCATGAATACAAAATGTCATATTAAGTCTTTCGACTTCGCTCAAGACAGGCTTTATCGAAATGTTTTATTTTTTTACTTCATCGTCATATCCTTAAATTTATCAGCCCAAAAAACCATGGAAAAAGATACCAAAAAACACACTGTTACAAAAACCGAACAAGAATGGAAAGCCCTGCTTTCGCCATTGCAATACAGCGTTTTACGTGATAAGGCCACCGAGCGTCCTTTTACAGGCCAATACGATAACTTTTACAAAAAAGGGACTTACGCTTGTGCGGCTTGCGGTACACAATTGTTTAAATCTAATACAAAATTCGATGCCCATTGCGGTTGGCCCAGTTTTGACCAAGCCATTCCGGGAACGGTGGTTTATAAAAAAGATACGGCTTTTGGTATGATACGTACCGAGATTTTATGCGCCACTTGTGGCGGACATCTCGGTCATGTTTTTGACGATGGGCCTACTGAAACAGGTAAGCGTTTCTGTGTAAACTCGGCGTCATTAAGTTTTAATCCCAAAAAGAAAGACGATTAAAATGCAAAATTATCTGGACAGCACTGTCAAACAATTTAAATATTACAAACAGCTGGGTGACAAGTGTTTTGATGGTTTAAACTTTAAAGAACTCAATTGGCAATTTAACGAACAAAGCAACAGTATTTCTATAACGGCAGGACATATAGTGGGAAATATGCTTTCCAGATGGACAAATATTTTTACCGAAGACGGCGAAAAAGAATGGCGTAACCGCGATGCCGAATTTGAACCCCAATTTTCTTCTAAAAAAGAACTTGTAGAGACTTGGGAGGGCGCTTGGCAACTTCTTTTCAACACACTTAATGCCATAACACCCAAAGATTACAACAAACCGGTTTACATCCGCAACCAAGGACACAGCCTAACCGAAGCCATTAACCGCCAACTGTGCCATTACGCTTATCACATTGGGCAAATTGTGTATGTTACGCGTATGATAAAAGGCGCCGATTGGCAAACGTTAACCATCCCCAAAGGGGCTTCGAAAGTTTATAACAAAAATAAATTCGACAAGCCCAAAAGCAAAGGCCATTTTACAGACGATTGGCTTTAATTTGTTCTTTTATTTAGAAAGTGCGAAGTGCCCCCACTTCGCACTTTCTAATCAACTAACATTCAAAAAAAGTATATATTTGTAAATATCATTAAAAAAATGAGGGTTTAGTAGATATGACATTAGCAGATAATCCTGTGATTGATACAAGAAATATTTATAACATTTCTAAAATGATGCACTGTGATTAGTTATGCGAAGTCAGGAGACTTCGCTTACCGGTATTAACGATGTTAATAATTTGGGTACCGACTTATTTTCGTTTGCCTTGAGTTATAACGATGTAAAAGACGACATATACAACCAAGTAAAACCATTGTATAATGGTAATATTTCTGAAACTTATTGGAAAACTGCCAACGATAATTATTTA
>CAZMBM010000149.1:0-4515 GCA_964564475.1 uncultured Flavobacteriaceae bacterium
TACATGAAAAAATATGGCGCTTACGAAATTGAAAAAGGCGAATCATATAAAGTCAATGAAAATGAACTTACGGCAGAACAATTAAAAGATTCTAAAGTTGATAAAATAACAGGTCTTATTACCAAAAACGGTAAGGCTATCGGTGTGATGGTTAAGGGTAAAGCCGTAGTAGGTTTCCCGACACCTTCACGCAAAAACGAGTTTTATTCGCAAACTATGGTCGATTGGAAATGGCCCGAGTACGCCACACCTACTTATATTAAAAGTCACATTCACAATGACGTGTTAGACAAAGCCAAAGGCGAATATGTTTTGGTGCCCACTTTTAGATTGCCTACACTTATCCACTCACGTTCGGGGAATGCCAAATGGTTGGTTGAAATTTCAAATAGAAATCCTATTTGGATGCATCCTGATGATGCCGCGCGGTGGGGCTTTAAAACAGGCGATTTGGTTAAACTCAACACAGATATCGGTTATTTTATAGATAAAGTCTGGGTGACACAAAGTATGAAAC
Source organism: uncultured Flavobacteriaceae bacterium (assembly GCA_964564475.1). Lineage (GTDB taxonomy): Bacteria > Bacteroidota > Bacteroidia > Flavobacteriales > Flavobacteriaceae > CG1-02-35-72. Next base: position 518 of record CAZMBM010000149.1, read on the forward strand.
CCGGCGTAGTGGCTTGTTCGCACCACATTGGCCGTTGGCGTCGCCCGCAAGACAAAACGGGTAACCGTTGGGCGACCAATACCGTCAATATAGAAGGCGACGGTAAAGGCGGTTGGAAAATGAATACCATTTCTGGCATCAAACCTTTTGAGTCATCCGATAAGGATTCTAAACGTATTTTCTGGAAAGATGGTGGTGTACACCAAAACATTACGCATGCTGTTCATCCAGACCCTATAAGCGGTATGCATACTTGGCATCAACGGGTACGTATAGAAAAACCCGCGGCAGGTGAAAAATACGGTGATATATTTGTAGATACCAACAAATCACATCAGGTTTATAAAGAATGGCTGGCTATGACGCGCCCTGCTCCTGGACCAAACGGCGAGCGCAGACCTCTCTGGTTTAACCGCGCTTTTAAACCAGATGAAAGTGTGTATTATATAGATAAAAAAGATTCTGAATTAAAGTGATACGATGACTCAGAGTCATCGTATCACTAAAAAGAATTACATTTGACCATGCTTGCAAAAATTTTTCCTTTTCTAACTTGGTTGCCACTGGCAAAACAGTATTGGAAAGACGATTTAATCGCCGGTGTTACAGGTACCATAATTGTTATTCCACAAGCGGTAGCTTTTGCCATGATTGCCGGCATGCCACCTATTTATGGGTTTTATACAGCCATGTTAACACCTATTATTGCCGCATTATTTGGTTCGTCTTATCATTTGGTTTCGGGCCCAACAACCACAAGTTCAATAGTATTATATTCTATTATCAGCAAGTTTGTCCATCCTGAAACCGATATTGAAGCCTTTGTTTCGTTGGCTATTTTATTGTCGTTTATGGCGGGGGTTATTAAATTGGTTATGGGTTTGGCGCGTATGGGAAAATTAGTCAATTTTGTATCTAATTCGGTTATTATCGGTTTTTCTGCAGGTGCCGGCACCTTAATAGCCTTTAAACAATTAAAGCATATTTTCGGATTAAAAGTGCCGCAAGGGAGTTCCTTTTTTCATATAATAGAATATATTTCTACACATATTTCTAATACAAATTGGTATGCTTTTGCTGTAGCCATAGGTACATTGGTAATAGCTATCATCATTAAAAAAATTAAAAAAATAACGCGGCTATATATGCTCATTGCTATGGTTTTTGGAAGTTTGTTGGCCCTGTGGTACGGTGACGCACATCTTATTGAAACTGTAGGGAAAATTCCATCGAATTTGCCCCCGTTTAAAATACCCGATTTTAACTATACCAATATGAGGCTGTTAAATTCTGGCGCTTTTATTTTAGCCACATTGGGTTTGGTTGAGGCAGCAGCTATTTCAAGATCAATAGCTTTACATACCCATCAAAAACTCAACACAAATCAAGAGTTTGTGTCGCAGGGCATCTCTAATGTGGTATCGAGTTTTTTTAGTTGTTACACCAGTTCCAGTTCGTTTACAAGGTCGAGTATCAATTACCAATCGGGGGCTAAGACACCCATGTCTGCCATTATTTCGGGTACAGGATTGATGGTTGTGGTTTTGCTTTTTGCCAAATATGCTGCCTTTTTACCCAAAGCAGCTATGGGTGGTATTATTTTATTAGTCGGTTATAATTTAATTGATTTTAAACATATCAAAGAAATTATTAAATCGAGTAAACGCGAGTTAATAGTATTTAGCACAACTTTTTTAGGGACTTTATTTTTAGATTTTCAACAGGCTTTAGTGCTCGGTATTTTATTATCTGTATTCTTCTATTTAGAAAAAACCTCAAACCCAAATATTGCAGTACTAGGGCTGGATGAAAACAAAAGGTTTGTTAATATTATTCGAGAAAATAACGCCGTAGAGTGTCCGCAAATAAAAATTATAAGGATAGACGGCTCCATCTATTTTGGCGCTATAGAATCTGTTTCTAAATATTTTTCGGATTTTGATAACAAAGAAAACATAAAACATCTTTTAATAGTGGCCGATGGCATCAATTTTATTGATCTGGCCGGTGCCGAGTGGCTTGCAAACGAGGTTGGAAATTGGCGTACAAAAGGCGGTGATATTTATTTTTCGGGGATGAAGTTAGTTGGACAGCGCGTTCTCAAAAAAGGGGGCTTTTACGATAAAATAGGAGCCGACAACTTTTTTAGCGATAAAAACAAGGCTATCAAAAGTATTTATAAAAAATTAGATTCAGATATTTGCAGTAGCTGTCCTGCAAAAATATTTTCCGAATGCAAAAATTCTTAGCGTGATTATCATCACATAAGTAAGCGCTTTTATCAGTAATTTTGTCGAGAATTTGATATTTTTTTAGATTTCATAATACTAAATTAATGAAATTATCTGTTATTTTTCCTTTTTTAAACTGGTTAGCCCACTATAAAAAATCTTGGTTAAAAGGGGATGCTTTTGCCGGGCTAACTGTTGGGGTTATACTTATTCCACAAGGTATTGCCTATGCTATGATAGCCGGTTTACCGCCTATTTACGGACTTTATACAGCATTGATTCCTCAAATTGTTTACGCTGTTTTTGGCACCTCACGTCAATTGGCCGTTGGGCCGGTTGCTATGGATAGTTTAATTGTGGCTTCGGGTGTTGGGGCTATTGCCGTGGTTGGGTCGGAACATTTTATTGCCTTAGCTGTTTTATTGGCTTTTCTTATGGGTATTATGCAGGTGGCTTTTGGCGTTTTTAGATTGGGGTTTTTAGTCAATTTTTTGTCAAAACCCGTCATTAGCGGTTTTACATCGGCGGCAGCTTTGATTATCGGCTTAAACCAATTAAAACATTTATTAGGTGTTGATATACAACGCAATAATCAATTACAGTTTTTATTGATAGATGCTGTTAAGCACCTTAAACTAATCAATTGGCCTACATTTACAATTGGTATTTTTTCAATATTAATTTTGGTGCTTTTAAAACGTTATTTTAAGAAAATCCCGGCAGCATTGGTTGTTGTTATTCTGGGTATTTTAGTCGTAAAAATATTTAATCTACACTTGTACGGGGTTAAGATAGTTGGCAATATCCCCAAAGGCTTACCGCATTTTAAAATTCAATCTTTTGATTTTGAAACCATCCAAAAATTAGCTCCCGTTGCCTTGACATTGGCTTTAATCGCTTTTATGGAGGCTATTTCTGTAGCCAAAGCTATTGAAGCTAAACACAACAATTATAAAGTAAGCGCCAATAAAGAACTTATTGCTCTGGGTTTGGGAAACATCATTGGTTCGTTATTTCAAAGCTATCCTTCAACAGGTGGTTTTTCTAGAACAGCTGTGAATGACCAGAGTGGTGCCAACACACCGCTTGCGGCTATTTTTTCGGCACTTGTAGTCGCCTTGACATTGCTTTTTTTAACACCACTGTTTTATTATTTACCCAAGGCTGTTCTGGCAGCCATTATTATGGTAGCTGTCTTTGGTTTGCTCGATTTCAAAGTGCCTAAACAGCTCTTAAAATACACCAAACGTGATTTAATAATCTTAAATGTCACATTATTTACAACAGCAACAGTTGGTATTAAAGAAGGTATTATTGTAGGGGTACTTTTATCGTTAGGTATGCTCATTTATAAATCTACCAAACCCCATGTAGCCATTTTGGGCAAAGTTCCTAACACATATTTGTACAGAAACGTCAAAAGGTTTAAAGATTTAGAAATTTTTAACGATATTTTAATTATTCGATTTGATGCACAACTTCACTTTGCCAATACCACTTTTTTTAAAGACACCCTTTTTAGTGAAGCTACGAAAAAAGGATCTGATTTAAAAGTCATAATAATTGACGGCGAGAGCCTCAATAGTTTAGACAGTAGCGGTGTTTATGCTTTACAAGAAGTCCTTAAACATTTTAAATCAAAAAATATAGACTTTTATTTTACAGGATTAAAAGGCCCTGTGAGAGATACTATTTCTAAATCGGGCATTATTACGGAGATAGGAAAACAACACTGTTTTATGAGTATTCAAGAGGCTGTAGATTATT
>CAZMBM010000150.1:0-4420 GCA_964564475.1 uncultured Flavobacteriaceae bacterium
TTTTTTTTTTTTTTTTTTTATTGTTTTTTTTTTATTTTATTTGTTTTATTTTTGTTTTTTTTTTTTTTTTTTATATTTTTGTATTTTGTTTTTTATTTGGCTACTGTATTTTTTCTTATACTTGTATCTAGTAGTTTGATTGTAGGTTTTTTATTGTTAAAATACAAACATAGAAATAGTTTAAAAAAAGCCCTTTTTTTATCGGAAGTCGCCCGTCAAAAAACAATTTTTCCTTTAAAAATAAAAGCCGTAGAACGTTTTGCCTTGTATTTAGAACGCATTAGAACCGGAAATTTAATTGCGCGAATTAAACCTGTCTCTGAAAAAGTTGAATTGTACAAGCTTTTATTAACAGCTACCATTGAACAAGAATTTAATCACAATGCTGTTCAAAAAATATATATTTCTAAGGCTTGCTATCAAAATATTGAAAGGGTCACACAAGAAACCATCAAATATATTCACGAAACAGGATCTTCAAATTCAAAAATAATCACCCTACTCGAATTTAACAATCTCCTTTTAGCAAATAACTATTTTGTAAATAACTTGATTGACAATACTTTAATTGAGATTAAACGAGAATTAAAATCTTATACGTAATAAAAAGACTTTTTTATCTTTTATTGTTATTTATTTTGTAATTTTGTCATCTAAAATTTGTTTAAAATGGATAATTTACTCGAAAAAACAGTTGCACAAGTTGTAAGTGATGATATAAGTACAGCCGGTGTTTTTAAAAAATACAACATAGATTTTTGTTGTGGCGGTGGTATAAGCATTGCCGAAGCTTGTAAAAAAAATGCTATTGACGCCAACAGTCTTGTTGCAGATTTAAAGAAAAGTACAAATAGTTCTAATTCTGTGAATCTCAACTTTAAAGACTGGGATATTCCTTTTTTAATAGACTATATTGTAAATGTACACCACAAGTTTGTTACTGATAATTTAGACATTATTGATGAGTTTGCTCAGAAAGTGGCTAAAGTTCACGGAGAACACAGCCCTGAAGTAGTTAAAATTGCCGCACTCTATGAACGGATAGCTGCCGATTTAAAGCCTCATATGATGAAAGAAGAACGCATATTATTCCCTGCAATAAAAGCTTATGTACAAAACAAAAATCAAGATTTTCCTTTTGGTTCTATAGAAAATCCTATAGAAATGATGGAGCACGAGCACGAAGAAGTAGGTAATTATGCCAAAGAAATTATTGCTTTGAGTAATAATTTTGAAACACCTGAATGGGCTTGCAATACCTATAAAGCACTCTATTTTAAATTAGATGAATTTATAAACGATTTATTTCAACACATTCATCTTGAAAATAACATTCTCTTTAAAAAGGTAAGAGATTTATAAAAAAAGCCTCATTTGAGGCTTTTTTGGCATACAGAACATACCTGCCACAGGTAAAGCTAAAGATACTTACGCATACAAAATTTAATATGCTTCCTACAAAAACACCTCTTTATACCAATAAATGCTTACATTTACCACATCATTATTTTAGATATAAAACGCCATCCACCTAAAATTTGATATCTGTTAAAAAGTAAGAATTATGAGGCATTATCTGTTTGTTTTTATCTCTTTGATGTCTATTTTAACGGCTTGTGAAAAAGATGAACAAAGCAGGCAAACAAGTTGTGTGCAATCAGGTGATTATGATTACTTGGATAACTACAAAACAGATTCAATATGTACAACTAATACCTGTATCGAATATTTGGCTATTTGGAAAGCGTTACTCATAGAAAAAAATAATTTGAGTTATGATTTTGTTGATTCCCACATTGAGCTAAGCGAATCGAAAATATATTCTTGGGCAGACGGAATTTCATTTAGGGTCTGCTATAAGTTTAAAATTGGTTGGGCGGTTGCTTATAATTGTGACCAATTTATAATAAAAATAAATGCCGATAACACGATTTATCCGACACTTGACTTACCAAGAGGCACATATTTATCTAAAGAAAAAATAAAAATTGCCATCGAAAACAGAGCTTTCTCTTCTAATATAACCAAGATGAGCAATACTAATAGTTTGAAGTTTATTAGTATGGAAAGTGCTTTAAATAACCTAGTCGAATTTTCAGGTATCAATTTATGTATGAATCGAATAATTTTAGATTCTGCTACAGGCAACTTGGTCTTAGAAGCGTCAGCTCAATACGAGAATGAACCAAATTTATGCATTCAAGGAAAAATTGATTTAATTTCGGAAGATAAAGAAGTTAACAATACCCCTTGTTGGATAAATTAACCCCTGTAACTTTTTATCTAACCAATAAAGCAGAAATTACTATAGTATGCGTAAACAAAAGCCTTTCTTAGCGTATTAATTTTTTATACTTAATACGCTTAGGTATCAAATCACCTCCCAAACGTTTCTTTTTATTCTCTTCGTAATCAGAGAAAGAGCCTTCATAAAAAAAGACTTGACTATTACCTTCAAAGGCCAAAATATGCGTACAGATACGGTCTAAAAACCACCGGTCATGCGAAATAACAACAGCACAGCCTGCAAAATTTTCAAGTCCTTCTTCTAGAGCTCTTAATGTATTGATATCTAAATCATTAGTTGGCTCATCTAAAAGTAATACATTACCTTCTTCTTTTAAGGTCATGGCCAGATGAAGACGGTTGCGTTCCCCTCCTGATAATTTAGAAACTTTTTTGTTTTGTTCACTGCCCGAAAAGTTAAAGCGGCTTAAATAAGCACGTGAATTGACTTGCTTACCGCCCATCATTATAAGCTCTTGTTCATCAGAAAAATTTTGCCAAATGGTTTTTTCGGGGTCGATATTACTATGTGCTTGGTCAACATAGGCAATCTTAGCGGTTTCACCAATTTTAAAACTGCCCTTATCGGGTTTCAACTCCTTCATTATCATTTTAAATAAAGTCGTTTTTCCGGCACCATTAGGTCCTATAATGCCTACAATGCCATTTTGAGGCAACATGAAATTTAAATCGTCGTATAACAGTTTATCACCAAAGGCTTTAGAAACATTTTGAGCTTCTATTACATTTGTGCCCAAACGCGGGCCATTGGGTATATAGATTTCGAGTTTCTCTTCAAGCTGTTTCCTATCTTGATTTAAAAGTTTATCATAATTTGAGAGACGTGCTTTTTGTTTGGCATGACGTCCTTTGGCCGCCATTCGCACCCATTCCAATTCGCGTTCTAATGTTTTTTGCCTTTTTGATGCTGTTTTTTGTTCTTGAGCCAAACGTTTTGATTTTTGTTCTAACCACGATGAGTAGTTACCTTTCCAAGGGATACCTTCTCCCCTATCTAATTCTAGAATCCAACCCGCCACATTATCAAGAAAGTACCTGTCGTGTGTCACAGCTATAACCGTTCCTTTGTATTGCTGTAAATGATGCTCTAACCAATGAACTGACTCAGCATCCAAATGATTGGTAGGTTCGTCTAACAAAAGAACGTCCGGTTCTTGTAAGAGCAAGCGGCACAGAGCTACACGACGGCGTTCACCACCCGAAAGATTCGCAATAGGCGTGTCGCCATCAGGTGTGCGCAAAGCGTCCATAGCTATTTCTAACTTTGTGTCGAGTTCCCAAGCATTTGTAGCATCAATCTTATCTTGTAACTCTGCTTGACGCGCCATGAGTTTATCCATTTTATCGGCATCAGAATAATACGCTTCTAAACCAAACAGGTCATTTATTTTATTGTATTCGTCAAGGATAGCTACTGTTTCTGCGACACCTTCTTTAACAATATCTAAAACTGTTTTGGTGTTATCTAATTGCGGATCTTGCTCTAAAAATCCTACCGAATAATCTTGTGAAAACACAACGTCACCCTGATAATTTTTATCGATACCCGCTATTATTTTTAACAAAGTAGATTTACCTGAGCCATTTAAACCAAGTATGCCTATTTTGGCACCGTAGAAAAAGCTCAAATAAATATTTTTAATAATAGGTTTGTTAGCTCCTTGAAAAGTTTTGCTAACACCCGACATTGAGAAGATTATTTTTTTATCGTCAGCCATGTTTGGTTTAGGTTATAAGTTAATTGGGTTATAAGTTAAAATATTGCACTTTAAGCTTACAACAATAAGCAGATAAGTACAATTAAACGCGCCCTTTTAACGCATTAAACACCCATGCTATGGCAAAAAACCCAAGCCCCACTGCGGCAAAGCCCCAACCGGCTACATCATCATACCTAAAGGCTCCCAGAGCCATTAAGCCCAAACCCACAATAATCATAATTAAAGTGGCATAGCCTAAAACTGTATTTTTATTCATCATTTTAATTGTATTTATATTTTGAAGATGTAAATATCGGAATTATTCGTTTAATAAACCATAAGATTTTTTGTAAAGAAAGTACAACTGAATTTACCTTACATTTTTGTATTTTAGCCCAACAAAAATAAACAGT
>CAZMBM010000151.1:0-4362 GCA_964564475.1 uncultured Flavobacteriaceae bacterium
TAGTAATTCTGTAACGCGAAGACATGAGAAAAAGAAGAGCAAAAAAAAGAGTGTTACTTCCAGATCCTAAATTTAATGATCAACTAGTAACACGTTTTGTTAATAACCTAATGCTTGACGGTAAAAAATCGGTTGCCTTTAAAGTATTTTACGATGCTTTAGAAATCGTAGAACAACGCAAGCAAGACGAAGAAAAAGCCGCTTTAGAAATATGGAAAGATGGTCTGTCTAATGTAATGCCTCACGTAGAAGTACGCAGTAGGCGTGTAGGAGGCGCAACTTTTCAAATCCCTATGCAAATTAGACCCGATAGAAAGATATCTATGGCCATTAAGTGGATGATACTTTACGCTAAAAAACGTAATGAAAAATCTATGGCACAACGTCTGGCTAATGAGATTTTGGCTGCCGCCAAAGAAGAAGGCGCAGCCGTTAAAAAACGTGTAGATACACATAAAATGGCCGAAGCAAACAAAGCATTCTCACATTTTAGATTCTAAGATTAATGGCAAGAGATTTAAAATATACTAGAAATATAGGTATTGCTGCGCATATTGATGCAGGTAAAACAACTTGTACAGAACGCATCTTATATTATACAGGCGTCAGTCATAAAATTGGTGAAGTTCACGATGGTGCGGCTACTATGGACTGGATGGAGCAAGAACAAGAACGTGGGATAACCATTACATCGGCCGCCACACACTGTGTTTGGCCTTATAGAGGTGAACAATATATCGTCAATATTATAGACACACCCGGTCACGTAGATTTTACCGTAGAGGTAGAGCGTTCGTTACGCGTACTCGATGGCGTTGTGGCTTTGTTTAGCGCTGTTGACGGTGTTGAACCACAGTCTGAAACCGTATGGCGTCAAGCCGATAAATACCGTGTCCCCCGTTTGGGTTTTGTAAATAAAATGGATCGTCAAGGAGCCGACTTCTTTAACGTGTGTACGCAAGTTAGAGAAATGTTGGGAGGTAATCCTGTTCCTTTACAAGTACCCATTGGCGATGAAATAGATTTTAAAGGTGTTGTTGATTTGATTTCTAAAAAAGCCATCGTTTGGAATGAAGAAGACAAAGGGATGACATACGAAGAAATCCCCATTCCCGAAGAATTAAAAGACGATGTAGAAAAGTACCGCGCACAACTTGTTGAAGCTGTAGCTGAATACGATGACGATTTAATGGAAAAATTCTTCGAAGACGAAGACTCTATTACAGAAGACGAAATTATTGCCGCTTTAAGAGCCGCTACCATAGATATGAGTATCATCCCTATGATGTGTGGGTCTGCTTTTAAAAATAAAGGTGTGCAAGCGATGCTAGATGGTGTGATGCGTTATTTACCATCGCCTTTAGATATTGACGCTATAGAAGGCATAAATCCCGATAACGGAGAACCTGCTTTTAGAAAACCGAGTGTAAACGAACCCTTTTCGGCTTTAGCCTTTAAAATTGCTACCGACCCTTTTGTTGGACGTTTGGCCTTTTTTAGAGCTTATTCAGGCTTTTTAGATGCCGGTTCGTATGTGCTAAATAATCGTTCGGGTAAAAAAGAACGTATTTCGCGTATCTATCAAATGCACTCCAATAAACAAGAACCCATCAAGAGAATTGAAGCGGGCGATATTGGGGCGGCTGTAGGTTTTAAAGATATTAAAACCGGCGATACTTTAACAAATGAAAAACACCCTATTGTCCTTGAGTCTATGACATTTCCGGCGCCTGTAATTGGTATAGCCGTAGAGCCTAAAACAAAGGCTGATGTCGATAAATTAGGCGTGGCTTTATCTAAGTTGGCCGAAGAAGATCCTACTTTTCAGGTTAAAACCGACGAAGCTTCGGGACAAACCATTATTTCGGGAATGGGCGAACTGCATCTGGAAATAATTGTAGATCGTTTAAAACGCGAATTTAAAGTGGAAGTTAACGAGGGACAACCTCAAGTAGAATACAAAGAAGCTTTAACCAAAGTTGCGGCTCATCGTGAAGTTTATAAAAAACAATCGGGTGGTCGCGGTAAGTTTGGCGATATCATATTTGAAATTGGTCCGGCTGATGCCGAAGAGGCTAAAGAAGGCGGCTTGCAATTTATTGACCAAGTAAAAGGCGGTCGTATTCCTAAAGAATTTATACCGGCTGTTCAAAAAGGATTTACACAAGCTATGGCAAACGGTCCTTTGGCCGGATATGCTATGGATAGTATGAAAGTTACCTTAAAAGATGGCTCGTACCACCCTGTAGATTCAGATGCTTTATCATTTGAATTGGCTGCTAAATTAGGATATAAAGCTGTGGCAAAAGCTGCCGGAGCTGTAATTTTAGAACCCATAATGAAACTTGAAGTGGTAACACCCGAAGCTAATATGGGTGATATTGTAGGCGATTTAAACCGTCGTCGTGGTCAGGTAAACAGTATGGACGACAGAGCCGGTGCTAAAGTCATTAAAGCCAATGTACCGCTATCAGAAATGTTTGGATATGTCACAACTTTAAGAACACTTTCTTCGGGTCGTGCTACTTCTACGATGGAGTTTTCGCATTACCAAGAAACACCTTCAAATATTTCGGAACAAGTTATCAAAAAAGCAAAAGGAGAAGTCTAAATTATTTAAGATGAGTCAAAAAATTAGAATAAAATTAAAATCTTACGATTATAACTTGGTAGATAAATCTGCAGAGAAAATCGTAAAAACAGTAAAGAGTTCGGGTGCTATTATTAATGGCCCAATTCCTTTACCAACGCACAAAAAGATTTTTACCGTATTGCGTTCACCACACGTAAATAAAAAATCTAGAGAACAATTTCAACTGTGCTCATACAAACGCTTGTTAGACATCTACAGTTCATCATCAAAAACTATTGATGCTTTGATGAAGTTAGAGTTGCCAAGCGGTGTTGAGGTTGAAATTAAAGTATAATAATAAATTGTGAATTTTAATTGATGATTTTTAATCGATTTAAATTCTGAAGATAAAGTTAAATTAAATAATCAGATTGCTGATTTAATTTCAATTACTGAAATCTAAAATCTAAAATCTAAAATCTAAAATTTTAAATGTCTGGGTTAATAGGAAAGAAAATCGGAATGACCAGCCTTTTCGACGAAAATGGTAAAAATATACCATGTACCGTTGTTCAAGCAGGTCCTTGCGTAGTTACCCAAGTCAGAACCAAAGCGGTTGACGGGTATGAAGCGTTACAGCTTGGTTTCGATGACAAAACAGATAAGCATACCACTAAAGCGCTCAAAGGGCACTTTAAGAAAGCGGGAGCCAATTCTAAAAAACGTGTCGTTGAATTCCAAGGATTTGAAGAAGAATATAAATTAGGAGACCAAATAGATGTCACCCTTTTCGAAGAAGGTGAGTTTGTAGATGTTACGGGTACTTCTAAAGGAAAGGGATTTCAAGGAGTTGTTAAACGTCATGGCTTTGCCGGTGTTGGACAAGCCACTCACGGTCAACATAACCGTTTGCGTGCTCCGGGATCTATTGGTGCCGCCTCTTATCCGGCGCGTGTTTTTAAAGGCATGCGTATGGCCGGTAGAATGGGTGGAGAAAAAGTGAAAGTTCAAAATTTAAGAGTTTTAAAAGTAGTTCCTGAAAAAAACCTTTTAGTATTAAAAGGTGCTTTACCGGGACACAAAAACGCTTATGTAATAATTGAGAAATAATGAAGGTAGCTGTTTTAGACATAAAAGGAAAAGACACCGGTAGAAAAGTTGAACTATCGGATGCTATTTTTGGTATAGAACCTAATGACCATGCTGTTTACTTAGATGTAAAACAACACTTGGCCAATAAAAGACAAGGAACGCATAAATCTAAAGAACGTGCCGATATTGTAGGGAGTACCAGAAAGATAAAGAAACAAAAAGGAACAGGTACTGCCAGAGCAGGTAGTATTAAATCACCTATATTTAGAGGCGGAGGCCGTGCATTTGGACCAAGACCTAGAGATTACAGTTTTAAATTAAACAAAAATTTAAAGCGATTGGCGCGTAAATCGGCCTTGTCAATTAAAGCAAAAGAGAACAATATTATTGTTTTAGAAGACTTTAATTTTGACAGTCCTAAAACCAAAAATTTTATAGAAGTTTTGAAGGCTTTAAGTGTAGAAGAGAAAAAATCAATGTTTGTGTTGGGAGCGTCAAATAATAATGTATATTTGGCATCACGTAATTTAAAAAGAGCTAATGTTGTAAATGCCTCAGGTGTAAATACTTACAGCGTAGTTAATTCAAACAAATTGATTCTACTAGAGAGTACTTTAGAAGATATTGAATCTAATTTAAGTAAATAAGATAGGGATGAGAATTTTAGTTAAACCTATTATATCAGAAAAAATGACAAA
>CAZMBM010000152.1:0-4313 GCA_964564475.1 uncultured Flavobacteriaceae bacterium
CTTTAAAACTTGAACTTATTTTAAAATCCTTAAAGAAGTATATGCCGGATAAGTTGGTATATGAGGTGTTTTTAAAGGTTATCTGTCCTTCTAAGTCATCTAAGGTGTTGCCTTTTAAATCAAACTTTATACCACCTCTTAAAAGCGAAATAGTATCTTTTAAATACAGATTCAAAGCATTAAAATTAGCGTACAAAACGTCTGTTTCAACAAAATAAACATTTTGTTTTTTAGAAAAATCAGCCGACCCTTCGATGGTTAATTTTAAATTAGAATCATTGGCTTTGAGTGTGCCTTCAAATTTTTTGTGTTTAAAAACACCGTCAATATCAATATCTTTATAAGTATAACCTTTGTATTGATGTTTTGTTATCTTTCCTTTAACAGATGTATTTAAAGCTTTAAGTGAGAAACCCTTACCGTTAACATAAGCTTGCATACTTAATTTACCAACCAAAGTATCGTTTATAATATTACCCAGATTTAAATCTTTAAATTTTACAGTTCCTTTATAACTGGCATAATCTATCTTAGCTATATTGCCTATTTCTAAATCGAGCCCTATTGTGCCAATTTCCGCTTTAATTTTTGTTTTTGTTTCAATCGACTTACTGTCTAAAGTTGTATTTCCTGTAACTGTAAAATCACCTAAAACACTTGTCGATGAAGGCAAGTTTTTACCCAACAAACTTGGCAATAATTTTTTGAGTTGGTTGTAGTTTGATGATAGTTTATCAATCTGTGCTTCTAAAACAAAATCAGTAGCTTTTTCAAAGGATTTTATAAATCTGAAATCGCCTTTTAAAACCGAGCCTGTACTGGTTTTTAAATTTAATTGTGTCAGTTTAAAGTCATTTAATGTACCAACCATGTTCGTATTGAAATTCAGTTTAGAATTGCCATCAAAATCGGTATAAAACTTTTTTAAATCAACAAATGAAAGTGTGGTGTTTTTGAATTGGGCTTTAACTTGAACACTGTCTAAAAAGTGTTTCAAATTATCGCGTTTATAACTAAAATCAATCGACCCGTTAATGGTAGAGTTTGCTGTTTTAATTGTGGTATTTTTAAACTGCATACCCTGTAATGTATACTTAAAATCGGTGTCAAACTTTGATACTTTTAACTTGTGATTGTCAATAAATTGTAGTTTTCTAATATTTGCTGAAACATTGGGTCCTTGAATTTTAAAATTATTTAATTGTCCTTTCAGTTGTGTGTAATAAACCTGAGGGGCGCTTTGAAGGTTATAATCGTAAAGATAAAACTTTCCATAATTGAAACTGACATTTGTCGCTGTAAGCAAAAAAGACGACGGTCCTTTTCGAGGTGACCCCTCGTCAAATTTTTCCGAAAAAATAGAAATATTGTCGTTGGTTTCGCCTTTATACGTCTTCATCATAACCGATACCCCATTTATATGGACAACATCAAAAATTATTTTATTATTATAAGCTTTTTTATAGCTAAAAATAGAGGTGCTCACATTGGCTACATCAATCATTTTCTTTTGATGATGGTCTTTTATATGAAGTCCTTTTAGCTGAATCTTTCCCAAATAAGATAAATCAACCTTATCTATAACGATATTGGTATCATAACTCTCATTAATTTTCTCGGTTATAAGCGATGCAAAATAAGTTTGTACAGCCGGAATGGCCAATGCTAAACTGGTTAAGACTAATATAAGCATTAACCCCAACACCAGTTTAAGTAATATTTTTTTTATGCTGTTAATACGTCTAATTCTTTTAAATTTGCATGCGTAAAAGTACATTTTTCGTGCCACATTCTCAAAAAAGAAATGCTATTTGCCAAATGCTTTTACAAAACAAACCTATGCAAAAAAAGACTGTGTATATTTTAGCTATTGAATCTTCTTGCGATGACACCGGTGCCGCAGTACTTTGTAACAACAAAGTACTGTCTAATATTATTGCCAATCAAGACATTCACATACAATACGGCGGAGTTGTACCTGAGTTAGCCTCACGTGCCCATCAGCAAAATATCGTACCTGTTGTAACTCAAGCTTTAAAAGGGGCACATATTACAAAAGAACAACTCAGTGCTATTGCCTTTACACAGGGTCCCGGTTTAATGGGATCTCTCTTGGTAGGGATGTCTTTTGCTAAAAGTTTAGCCCTTGCTTTAAATATTCCGCTACTTGCCATAAACCATATGCAAGCCCACGTTTTGGCACATTTTATTAAAGACAGTTCTCAAAAAACACCTCCTTTTCCTTTTCTATGCCTTACCATAAGTGGCGGGCATACTCAGATTGTTAAAATAACCGATTATTTTGACTTTGAAATCCTCGGTGAGACCACCGATGATGCCGTGGGCGAAGCCTTTGATAAATCGGCTAAAATATTGGGACTCGATTATCCCGGAGGACCTTTTATAGATAAATACGCCCAATTAGGAAATCCTTTAGCCTTTAGTTTTCCAAACCCCAAAACAAAAAATCCGTTAGATTTCAGTTTTAGCGGTCTCAAAACAGCTATTTTATATTTTATTCAAAAGCAGGTTAAATTAAATCCCGATTTTATAAATCAGAACCGCAATGACGTCTGTGCCTCAATTCAGCATACCATCATTAATATACTCATGCAAAAACTCAGCTTAGCTGTTAAGAAAACCGGTATTAAACATGTGGCTATTGCCGGCGGTGTGTCTGCCAATTCGGGCATCAGAAAAGCTTTACAACAAGCCGAAAAAGAAAAAGGATGGCATTGTTACATCCCTAAATTTGAATACACAACCGACAATGCCGCTATGATTGGTATTGCCGGTTACTACAGCTTTTTGCAAAAAAACTACGCTGCTTTTAACAGTATTTCCAAGGCCAGAATGCCTCTATAGGTTCGTTATTTAACTTAAAAAAGTTAGCTTCTAAAAATTGGCAAACCTGTATCATAATAGCCTAAACTTTAAGTATCTTTGCACACTCAAAATACGACGATATGCGTTTGCACAGAAATTTGGTCTTGGCCACTATAGATGCCTTAAATTACATCTTTAACGACGGTTTAATGGCTAGTAAAGTTGTAGAAACCACCTTAAAACGCGACAAACGTTGGGGGGCACACGACAGAAAATTTCTAGCCGAAACCATTTACGAAATTGTTCGCTGGCGAAGATTATACAATGATATAGCCGGTACCAAAAACCATTTCACCAAGGAGAATCTATGGAAAATATTTACCGTTTGGGCCGTACTAAAGGGCTATTCACTTCCCGATTGGAAACAGTTTATCGGAACGCCCGTACGTCGTATAAAAGGGGGTTTTGCAGAAGTCCAAAATATCCGTAAAATACGTGAGTCTATTCCGGATTGGTTAGACGATTTGGGTGTCAAAGAATTGGGTGCTAAATGGGATGCCGAAATCAAAGCCCTCAACCAACCCGCCCAAGTTGTACTGCGTGTCAACACGCTTAAAGTCACAAAAACAGCCCTTAAAAAACAACTGGCTTCAGAAGGTATTGAAACCAATTTACTGCTTAATTACCCGGACGCTTTGGTTTTAAAAGAGCGTCAGAATGTTTTTATAAGTGACGCCTTTAAAAATGGTCTTTTCGAAGTTCAAGATGCCAATTCACAGAAAGTAGCCGCTTTTTTAAATGTCAAACCCGGTATGCGTGTCATCGATGCTTGTGCCGGTGCCGGTGGTAAAACATTACATTTGGCAAGCCTTATGGAAAATAAAGGTCAGATTATTGCCCTTGATATTTACAAAAACAAACTTACCGAACTCAAACGCCGCGCCAAACGCAACGGTGCCTTTAATATTGATCCGCGCCTTATAGAGTCTAGTAAAACAATTAAAAAATTACACAACTCAGCAGACAGGGTACTCATAGATGCCCCGTGTAGTGGTTTAGGTGTTTTAAAACGCAACCCAGATGCCAAATGGAAATTACAACCTGAGTTTTTAGCTAAAATCCGTGTTACACAACAAGAAATTTTAGAGAATTATTCTAAAATGCTCAAAGTAAAAGGGCAATTGGTTTATGCCACTTGTTCTATTTTACCTTCAGAAAACAAGCAACAAGTTGACATATTTCTGAAAAATAACGACAACTTTATGCTTTTAAAAGAGGTTTTTTTAAGCCCTCACAAAACCGGTTTCGACGGTTTTTATATGGCTTTGATAGATAAAGTCTCTTAAAGCTTTTATAGAAATGCACAAGCTTTAAAATTCTAAATATTAGGTACTTGTATCCTTTTTATGACGTGCTTTCAAAACCGCTTCAACATCTTTTAAATAAAAACCTTTGGCTTGTAATAAAATCAAATAGTGAAACAACAA
>CAZMBM010000153.1:0-4289 GCA_964564475.1 uncultured Flavobacteriaceae bacterium
TAACGATTTAACCAAGCGTGCGGCCTTACTTATTTACAGATTAATCAACCAAAAAAAATAAACTAAAAATGATCAAATTATTTTCTTTAATATTTTCTATATGTTTTATTTTGTCGGGTTTTTCCCAAAAAAAAGAAGCTTATAAATTGTACAACACCAAAGGCAAAAAAGTATCGTATAAAAAAATGCTCAAACAGCTGTCTAAAGCCGATGTGGTTTTTTTTGGCGAAGAACACAACAATCCTATTGCCCATTGGTTAGAGTTAGAGCTTACAAAAGATTTGTCTAAAACACGAAAACTTATTTTAGGCGCCGAAATGTTTGAAACCGACAATCAGGTGGCTTTATCGGATTATCTTTCGGGAAAAATTGATGCCAAACAATTTAAGGATACGGCACGTTTGTGGAAAAATTACAAAACCGATTATAAACCCTTGGTTGAATTTGCGAAAAAAAATAACTTAAAATTTATAGCCACCAATGTGCCTAGAAAGTTTGCCAGTTTAGTGTATCACAAAGGATTTAAAGGACTTGATACCTTGTCAAATGCAGAAAAGCAATGGCTACCCAAATTACCGATAGCATTTGATGCCACCCTGCCGGGATATGTTAAAATGCTTAAAATGATGGAAGGTCATGGGGGTGATAATTTGCCAAAATCTCAGGCTTTAAAAGACGCGACTATGGCCAATTCTATCGCTACTAATTATGAGAGTGGCAAACTGTTTATTCATTACAATGGCTCATATCATTCCAATGATTTTGAAGGTATTTTGTGGTATTTAAAAAAGCAATTACCACAATTAAAAGTAATGACTATTACAATGGCTGAGCAACCTGACATATCTAACTTGGCAACAAAGAATAAAAACAAAGCCCATTTTATCATTATAGTTCCTGAAACGATGACAAAAACGTATTAAACCTAACTTATTATGAAAAAAATAAATCTATTAGTAATTGCTTTTTTAACACTTACGGTTGGATTTTCACAAGAATCTATTGTTAAGAATATCCCTTTTACCAATATTGGCCCTAATATTATGAGTGGACGTGTGGTAGATTTGGCCGTTAATCCAAACGACCCGACCGCATTTTACGTGGCTTATGCTTCGGGCGGATTGTGGTACACTGATAACAATGGGACGTCATTTAAACCAATTTTAGATAATAGTCCTACTCAAAACGTAGGGGCGGTCGCTGTTGATTGGCCAACAAATACTATTTGGGTTGGCACAGGCGAAAACAACGCCTCGCGCTCAAGTTATGCCGGAATAGGTATTTTAAAGAGTACAGATGGTGGCGAGACTTGGCACAATATGGGTTTAACCGATTCGCATCATATAGGCAGTATTTTAATCAATCCTAAAAATCCAGATGAAGTTATTGTAGGTGTTGTAGGGCATTTATATACACCCAATGACGAACGCGGTATTTTTAAAACCACCGATGGGGGTAAAACATGGCTAAAAACACTTTTTATAAACGATAAAACGGGTGTAATTGAAGTTATGCCTTCGCCACATGATTTTAATATAATGTATGCCTCGGCTTGGCAAAAAGACCGCAAAGCCTGGCATTTTGAGGGCAGTGGCTCGGGATCCGGAATTTATAAAAGCACAGACGCCGGCACTACTTGGACAAAAATAGCGACAACAAGAAGTGGCTTCCCAACGGGGTCGGGTGTAGGACGCATAGGTTTGGCCGTTTTTGACGACAATACTTTATATGCCATTCACGACAATCAGGCCCATCGGAAAAAAGACAAAAAAGACAAAAAAGACGGTTTAGCAAAAGAGGATTTTAAAATAATGCCCTTAGAAGAATTTTTAAAGTTAGATGACAAAAAATTAGGTAAATATTTAAAAGACAACCGTTTTCCTAAAGAATATTCGGCAAGTAAAGTAAAGGAAATGGCCAAAACAAAGACCATTGTACCGGCCGATTTGGCCAAGTATCTCGAAAATGCCAATGCGGCCTTGTTCGACACACCTGTTATTGGTGCCGAAGTTTACAAGAGTACAAATGGCGGTAAGACATGGCAGAAAACGCATAAAGGGTATCTAGACGGTTTGTATTATTCTTACGGTTATTATTTCGGAAAAATACATGTTGATCCACAAAATAAAAATCAAATTTACGTGTATGGTGTTCCTATCATATCATCAAAAGATGGGGGTAAAACTTTTCAATCTATCGATGCTGCCAATATGCATGGTGATTTTCATGCCTTATGGATAAATCCGCGTAAAAGTGGTCATCTCATTGCGGGGAACGATGGAGGTGTTAATATTTCTTACGATAATGGCAAGCATTGGACTAAAAACAATCAACCGGCTGTGGGGCAATTTTATTCTGTAAACGTCGATAACGAAACCCCTTTTAACGTGTATGGCGGTTTGCAAGACAATGGTGTTTGGAAAGGCCCTAGTAATTACAAGGCTTCTGTAAGCTGGCAAGGTTCAGGTAAATATCCCTATAAAAGCATTATGGGGGGCGATGGTATGCAGGTAGAGGTAGATACGCGCAATCAAGCCGAATTGGTTTATACCGGATTTCAATTTGGTAATTATTTCCGTGTCAATACCAAAACGGGCAAAAATAAAAACATCCAGCCCAAGCATAAATTGGGTGAAGTACCCCTGCGATTTAATTGGCAAACCCCTATTAAACTCTCAAGACACAATCAAGATATTTTGTATTTAGGTGCTAATAAATTATTTCGTTCTTTAAAAAACGGTGACGATTTTGTAGCCATTTCGGGCGATTTAACCCAAGGCGGAAAAAAAGGCAATGTGGCTTATGGGACACTGACATCAATTTCTGAATCGCCTTTTCAATTTGGATTAATCTATACAGGTAGCGACGACGGTTTGGTGTATGTAAGTCAAGATGGTGGTGGTCATTGGACAAAAATATCTGACAGTTTTCCAAAAGATATGTGGGTATCGCGTGTCATCGCTTCGCAACACAAAAAAGAACGTGTGTATGTCACATTAAACAACTACCGCAATGACGATTTTAAACCCTATGTGTATGTGTCTGACGATTACGGCAAAACATGGCAAAATATCAGCAGTAATTTACCAAAATCGTCTGTAAACGTGATAAAAGAAGACCCAATTGATGCCCAAATTTTATATTTAGGTAATGATAATGGTGTATATGTTAGTTTTAATCAAGGCCACTCTTGGCAAGCTTTTGACGGCGGATTACCTAAAGTAGCGGTACATGATTTGGTAGTTCAAAACAAAACCAAAACCTTGGTTATTGGCACACATGGTCGCTCTATTTACAAAGCGCCCTTGGCACAGTTAGAAAAATACAATAGTATAAAGGATAAGTCTGTTGCGCTGTTTAAAATCAATAATCAGCATAAATCATCCCGATGGGGCAGTGGTTGGAACGACTGGTCTGATGTTTTTGAACCGAACTTAACTATTCCTTTTTACGTAGCTAAAGCAGGCAGTTATACTATGACGATTAAAAATAAAGAAGGTATTTTACTCAATAGTTTAAGTGTTAAAGCAGATGCCGGATTTAACCAGGTTGATTATAAACTGGATATTAATTCAAAAAAAACCAAGGCTTATTTAAAAAAGCATAAAGACCTTAAAAAAGCCAAAAACGGCACATACTATTTGCCTAAAGGAAAGTATACCGTAGCCTTAAATGGTGTGCAAACCAGTTTTGAAATAAAATAAATTGATAAACAATAATGATGCCTTTAAAATAACGATAATTTTGAAGTCATCGCCTCAATAGTGAGATTTATTCAGGGCTTCACTTTGAGTGAAACCCTGAATTTTATTTTTTGATACCTAACAGTTTTCCCGCCAAGGGCGTGCAGGTAAAAACCTGTTGGGTCTAAAGACACCTTCAGTTAAATTGATACGATGACTGCCAGTCATCGTATCAATGACACAAAGGATTGTATCCTCTTTAAGATAGAAAATTTAAAGAGTCAAAAGGCACAACGAGTTAAAATAATATAGCCCTATAGGTGTTAAATTACCTTAGTTATATCTGCGTTTGATACGTGTATAAATCGTAATGTATCGAGACCTTTAGTTCTCAAACTATAATGACTTCTCGATACGCCTCAAGGGTTTACTCGAAGTGACGACAAGATTATTTCGTCAGTTAGAGTTTCGTAGCAGCGAAGTATCGAGAACTATTTACATTTACCACTTCTCAATACACTCTTGCTTACGCAAGACCATTCTAAGTGACGTTTATGAATAGTGCATACTAAATCCGCGCTTGATAAGTATATAAATCGTAATAGC
>CAZMBM010000154.1:0-4288 GCA_964564475.1 uncultured Flavobacteriaceae bacterium
TAGGTATTTTTAAATCCTTTACAAAAAAGGCATCACCTAATTCATCTCTAATTTTATCGGGCACTTTTAAAGCTATTTTTTCACGTTCTCTTTTGGCGCGTTTTAGTCTTCGTTTCCTTTGACCAATTTTTGAAATACCTTTAATGGCCGGAGTTAAAATTAATGACGCTAAACCTATAAGATTTGCACCTCCCTGAACTTGAGCACTGGTTCCCCTTAAAGGATCTGGCGCCAGACTTCTGTCTATGTCATCTATATCAGAAACCGCATTAAAATCAATTTCTCCGAGATTTAGAACTCCTTTAGACATCATACTAATGGGCTTCTTAACTTTTCTGGCATCGCTTAGTAATTCCCCGGACAAGTTATGATTCTTAACTTCAACTGTTTGCAATTCATTTATCTTCTGAATCAAAGCCACTTTAACCCTCTTACTTTTTAACATGTTTTGGGTAATGCGCAATTCTTTTTTCTGAAACTGAATACCATCAAAAATAAGGGTGTCATTTTCCTTTACAGGAATCTTAAAAACGCCATATTGATTGCTAATGGTTCCTTTTTTAGTGTTTTTATTTAGAATATGAATATTCTCTACCGATATAGAATCGTTACTGATGTGCCCTATAATTGAACGCCTTACAACCTGTGCTTGGCTTTGTAAAAACACACCTATTATAAATAAAAAAGTTAGTTGTCTTGTCATCTATACAAAATAAGCATGTAAAGTACTAAATAAATATTAAGGTTTTTGTAAACTTTTGTTAAAGATGATGCCCAAATATTTGAGAAAGAACAAAAAAAAATCCGAAAACTGAGTTTTCGGATTTTTTTTGACGCAAATTTGGCATCTCTCTTTATTAACATCTTAAGTTGAATTCTTGTTTATTTTTTTTGATTCATCAAGAGTTATACAATAGTGGGTTCTTACCAGTCTTCACCATTATCAATACCCATAATGAAATTGTACAATGATTCTGTCTTGTCGTTCAATTTGTTTTCGATACCTATTACGGCACCTTCTAAATTGTATTTTATACTGCCATCAAATTTTTTGAAAAGGTCTTTATATGTTGTAGATAATTTTTTACCGTCAACCATAAAGTTTCCTAATTCGTAACTTACACGGAATCGACCGTCTTTAAACTCGATTTTTAAAGTGTAGGCCATATCGTAGTTTGTGTTTTGACCTATTCTGTTAGGGGTCCAAACTTTGGGTTCTACAGCTTTAATACTTATTTCTTTGTTCTCTATATTGGCAACCATCACATCGTCCGGATTGTCAAAATTGTTTTCTAACCAATTAATGGTTTTGGCATAAATGTCTGAGGCCGGCATAACGGCAACATTAATTACGGCAGGTTCTACACCATTAGGTGTTAGTTCTAATTTAGGCACTTGACTAAAGGCTACAGAACTGATAAAAAGCGAAAGGATAATTAGATTTTTCATAACTTAAGATTTTGAAGATTAATAATTCAACTTGTTTTTTTAAATGTTTTCAACTTTTAATTACACTACAAAATTGCACCCAATTAAAAATCCCTGCAAGCGTAAAAATGGGGAAATTAAAAAATACTGGTTTTTACTTATAAAGACATCCTATAAGTAAAAAGTAGTAGAATTGTATGAAAAGAAAGCTCGAATAAAAAAATAATTACTTAGATAGTAATACGTCTAAATCTTTCCAAAATCGGGGATATGATTTTGATACTACCTCGGCTTCTTCTATAACAAGAGGCACTTTTAAAGAGAGAGGAGCAAATGCCATGGCCATACGGTGGTCTTTATAAGTAGCCATATTTATATTTTTATTTATCTGCTTTGCAGGATTGAGATACAAAGACTCATCAGTAATAGTAACTTGAGCACCCAATTTTTCGAGCTCAGTTTTTAAAGCCACCAACCGATCTGTTTCTTTAATTTTTAAGGTATGCAGACCTGTTAAATGGCAAGCTATTCCCAATCCAAAACAGGTAACAGCAATAGTCTGTGCCAAATCAGGCGTTTTCACCAAGTTTATTACTAACTTTTTAACAGAAAGCCTAGAACTTTTTACCAAATTGATGGTATCGCCTTCAAAAAACGTATCAACTCCTAAATCTTTATAAATAGAAACCAGCGCACTATCACCCTGTAAGCTGTCCTTCTTAAATAAACTTAAAGTAATGGAGGCCTCATTACTTAAAGCGACCAAACTGTAAAAATACGAAGCCGAACTCCAGTCAGATTCTACTCTTATAGCTGTCGGGGCAATGGTTTCTTTCGGTAAAATGGTAATATTATCATCTTGCCAGGCATAATTCACACCTATTTGCGACAACAAAGTTAATGTCATTTGTAAATAAGGTTTTGAGGCTACTTTCCCCACTAAATTTAAATGCAAGCCGTGTTGTAATTTTGGAGCTATTAAAAGTAGGGCTGACAAATATTGGCTACTCACGTTACCGTCAATTCTTACCGCATTATTGGTCAGGTCTTTCCCCAAAATAAGCAAAGGGGGATAGCCTTCTTTATCTTTATAAGTTATATCGGCGCCTAAATCGTGTAAAGCGTCAACCAAAATTTTAATAGGTCTGTTTTGCATACGCTTAGATCCCGTTAAAAGTATTTTTCTATTTTCTTGGGTCGAAAAAAAGGCCGTTAAAAAGCGCATAGCCGTACCGGCATGACCAATATCAACCGTATTTGAGTCACTCAACAGTGCCGCTTTTAAATGATGTGTATCATCGGCATCTGATAAGTTTTCAATTGTGAGTTGTGGATAAAGTTTCTGTAAAATAAGCAAGCGGTTCGATTCGCTTTTAGAACCCGAAATTGTTAAAGTTCCGTTAATTTTAGTGCTTTTGGTATAGTCGAGGCTTAGATTCATTGTTAATTTTTAAACTGTAAATAAATTAATGATTAATTTTCGGTGCTCAAATAACTAATCCCGTTTGCACATGAAAAAACTAACCTTCATTCTCGTTTTATTATTATCTTTTACAATTTACAAAGGTAAGGCTCAAAAACAAGCCACCAAATTTTCTGAAAAATATTATGACGCCATATCTTGGCGCAATATTGGCCCCTTTAGAGGGGGACGCAGTGCGGCTGTAACCGGCGTTGCCGGAAAGCCCAATTTGTTTTATTTTGGTGGTGCCGGAGGCGGTGTATGGCGCACAACCGATGCCGGTAATACTTTTAAAAATATTAGCGACGGCTTTTTTGGCGGTTCTATCGGTGCCGTTGCTGTAAGTGCATGGGATAACAATGTCATCTATGTCGGCGGTGGCGAAGTGACGGTACGCGGTAACGTCTCATCAGGCGATGGTGTTTGGAAAAGTGTTGATGCCGGTAAAACATGGAAACATATGGGCTTGCTTAATTCAAGACACATCCCCAGAATTCGCATCAATCCTAAAAATCCCGATATTGTTTATGCGGCCGTTTTGGGCGATTTGTACAAATCGTCTCAAGACAGGGGCGTCTATAAATCAACCGATGGTGGCAAAACATGGCGCAAGGTGCTTTACGCTAATGCCAATGCCGGCGCTGTAGATTTGGTAATTGATCCTAACAATTCCCGTATTTTATACGCCTCAACCTGGCGTATTCGTCGCACGCCTTACAGCCTTGAAAGTGGCGGAGAAGGTTCGGCTTTATGGAAAAGTACAGACAGTGGCGACACATGGACCAATATTTCTGCTAACAAAGGACTTCCCAAAGGGCTTTGGGGTATTAGCGGGGTGTCTGTATCGCCTGTCGATTCTGATATTGTCTATGCCATTATAGAAAACAAAGAGGGCGGTGTATATAAATCTACCGATGCCGGTAAAACGTGGAAACGCGTCAATAAAGAACGCAAATTACGCCAACGGGCGTGGTATTATTCCCGTATCTATGCCGATACCCAGGACAAAGACATCGTTTATATAATGAATGTACAATATCATAAATCAACCGATGGCGGTAAAACATTTAAAACTTTTAACGCGCCTCATGGCGACCATCACGACCTGTGGATTGCACCCGAAGACAACCAACGTATGATAATTGCAGACGACGGTGGCGCCCAAATAAGTTTTGATGCGGGTGTTAATTGGAGCACCTACAACAACCAACCCACAGCGCAATTTTACCGTGTCACAACCGACAATCATTTTCCTTATCGGATTTACGGGGCCCAACAAGACAATTCAACCGTACGCATTGCCCACCGCACCAATGGCCGTTATATTACCGATAAAGATTGGGAAAGTACTGCCGGTGGCGAAAGTGCCCATATTGCGGTTGACCCTTTAAATAACGA
>CAZMBM010000155.1:0-4231 GCA_964564475.1 uncultured Flavobacteriaceae bacterium
TAGTGGGTCGTTTAATGGCAAAATCGCGCATAAACTTTTTATCACTTACAAAATGAATGAGCGGAATAACAGCAAAACCTAATTGTAAACTGAGGACTACCTGACTTAAAATAAGGAGTTTTCCGGTATATGATTCACCAAAGTAAATTAAAACGATAACGGCAGGAATAATGGCCAACAATCGGGTAATCATACGACGTGCCCAAGGCTGAATTCTAAAATTTATAAAGCCTTCCATAATTATTTGACCGGCTAAAGTACCTGTTAGGGTAGAACTTTGCCCGGCGGCTATAAGTGCCACGGCAAAAAGAATTGGGGCTAATTTGGTTCCTAAAAGAGGGGCTAACAATTTATGGGCATCTTGTATTTCTTCTACATGATACATGCCCACTTTGTAAAAAGTAGCTGCCGCCAAAACCAATATGGCAGCATTGACAAAAAAAGCCAAATTTAAGGCGATGATAGAATCGATTAGATTAAACTTTAGGGCTTCTTTAATTTTAAATTTTGTTTTAGTAATTTTCCTGCTCTGTACCAAAGAAGAGTGTAGGTATAAATTATGAGGCATAACCGTAGCGCCAATAATACCGATGGCAATATATAAAGCAGTATCATTTGGAATGCTAGGTATAAAACCGGCCATCAAATCACCCATGTGCGGTTTAGCCAAAATCATTTCTATAAAAAAAGCAGATCCGATAATGACGACCAAAGCCAAAATAAAAGCCTCCATTTTACGCATGCCTTTGTTGATGAGAAACAATAAAATAAAGGTGTCTAAAAAGGTTAAGGCTACGCCCCAAAGTAGGGGAATGTCAAAAAGTAATTGCAAACCTATAGCCATACCTAAAACTTCGGCCAAATCTGTGGCAATTATGGCAATTTCGGCCAAAACATATAAACTGATGTTTACAAAAGGGGGATAGGTTTCTTTGCAGGCTTGGGCCAAATCACGGCCGCGAACAACACCCAATCGGGCACTTAAACTCTGTAAAACAACAGCCATGATATTAGACATAAGTAAGACCCAAATTAAGGTATATCCAAATTGGCTGCCTCCGGCAATATCTGTAGCCCAATTGCCCGGATCCATATAACCCACACTTACCAAATAGGCAGGCCCCATAAAGGCAAAAAGTTTCTTAAAAAAACCTTTTTTTGCTGTTGTGTCAACAGTTTCATGAACTTCTTCTAACGATTTTTTAAAATACGGAATCATTGTTTTGAAACGATTAAATTGTCAGCTGTTTTTTGAGAAATACTTATAAGAACGTTGTTTACTTTTATTTGCATAGTCTTGTCAAAAGCTTCGATATGCTCTATTTTAATGAGACTCCCCAAGCGTATATTCTTTTGGTTGAGATAGTCTAAAAACACATCCGAAGAATCTTTAACACCCTTTAAAATACAACTTGTATTTAAGGGCATATTTGCCAAACAATTTTGTAAGGGCTGGGGTAAATGACCTTTGTCGTCAGGGATAAGATCGCCATGAGGGTCGCGTTTGGGATATCCTAAAAAAGCGTCGAGTTTGTCAATGAGTTCAGCCGACTTTACATGTTCCAGCTGTTCGGCAATATCGTGCACCTCGTGCCAGCTGAATCCCAGTGTATTGACTAAAAAAGTTTCCCAAAGGCGGTGTTTCCTTATGACTTTTTTAGCCAAATCACATCCTTTTTTAGAGAGATGTACACCTTGATATTTTTTATAGATTACTAATTTTTTAACAGCTAATTTCTTAAGCATGTCGGTTACAGATGAAGGCTTTGTCGCTATTTTTTTAGCGATTAAATTGGTACTTAAACCTTTTCCAAATTCAGATTGAAGCGAAAAAAGAGCCTTCAAATAATTTTCTTCAGCTTGAGACATTATTTATTTTATTTAGGCAAAAGTAAAATAAAATTTAGACATATCTAAAATATTTTTCACCTGATTTTTTAATAGTATATTTGACCTAAAAATTATGCTAAGCAATCAATCGTATTTATTCAGTTTACCTTCTGATGTTACTTATCTCAACGGGGCTTATATGGCACCGCTTTCTAAAGCTGTGGCCGAAGTTGGTAAAAAAGCCCTTTTGCTTAAAGAAAACCCAACACTTGTGTCAGGTGAAGATTTTTTTAGTCATACTGCCAAATTAAAACAGGTCTTTGCCAAACTAATAGATGTAGAAAACGCCAATCAAATAGCTGTTATTCCATCGGTATCTTATGGTATGGCTACTGTGGCTAATAACATTACACTTAAACCCAATGATGAGATTGTGTTATTACAAGAACAGTTTCCCAGTAATGTATATGTGTGGCAGAAATTGGCAAAAAAATATGACGCTAAAATTGTTTTTATAAAGCCGTCAAAGTTACAAAGGCACAGAGGGCAGGCTTGGAACAAGCGTATTTTAGACAGTATTAACTCAAAAACGGCTGTGGTAGCCTTGCCACATGTTCATTGGGCCGATGGTACTTTATTCGATTTAGAAACTATCCGAAAGAAGACAAAAGATAACAAAGCCCTTTTAATAATTGACGGCACGCAAAGTGTAGGAGCTCTCCCGTTTTCTGTGGCTAAGATTCAGCCCGATGCCCTTGTTTGTGCGGGTTATAAATGGTTGATGGGCGCTTATAGTTTTGGCGTGGCTTATTTTTCTGAAAGGTTTAATGAGGGTAGTCCCATAGAAGAAAATTGGATAAACCGCTATAACAGTCAGGATTTTGCAGGCTTGGTTAATTATGAATCGCGTTACCAAGAGGGAGCCGGGCGTTATAATGTGGGCGAAGTCAGTAATTTTATTGCCACACCAATGCTTACAAAAGCCATCGCGCAAATTTTAGAGTGGCAACCACAAAATATTCAAAATTATTGTCAGAGTATTTCAAAAGAAGCTATTATAGCCTTACGTCAATTAGGGTGTTTTATTGAAGATGATAACTATCGTGCCAAGCATTTATTTGGTGTTTATTTACCCGATAATATTGATATTGAAAAGCTTAAAGAACGATTTACTGCACAAAAAGTTTATGTCTCTTTTAGAGGAAAAGCCATTCGTGTAGCCCCAAATGTGTACAACACCAAAGCTGATTTTGATAAATTGGTGAGTTGTTTTAAATAGGTTATATAAATTCCATCCCTGCCCTTCCCAAAGGGAAGGGTGTCATTTCTTTCCTTCGGAAAGATGTCCGAAGGAAAGATGGGAAAATATTAAAACTAAAACCTATTTTTGCCCTGATCCAATACAAATCTTTCGTGTGGTTTTATTTCGGGACACACCTAAAGTAGTCACAAAAACAGGGTAAAAAAGGGCTCTTAAAAAAGAGTGCTTTTTTATGTGAGATAGTTTAGACAAATAGTCACTAAAGAGCAAACAATTTTTATCCAATTAATTAGGTATAATTTTGCAGATAAAAAAGTATCTTTGTGCTATAAAAAGTAAAATTATGGTAATGGTATTAAGACGAGGTGCAACCAAAAAAAGCATCAGAACAATATTAGAAAACCTAGCTAAAGAGTTGAAACCAAAAGGCGTTGATGTCTATAAATATGTTGGTAAAATCAGTTTAAAAAAAGATGCCCTAAACATACAAAAAGAACTTCGCAATGAATGGGAATAAGCTCTTTTTAGATACTAATATTATCCTCTATTTATTAAATGGAGACCAAACTTTAGCAGAACTATTAAACAATAAACAATTGTATATTTCTGTGATTACAGAACTAGAATTGTTAGGCTATAAAGATATTACAGCAAAAGAAGAAAAAGTTATTAAAGCATTTGTTGCACAATGCAAAATCATAACGATAAACAATACTGTAAAACAAGAAACTATAAGAATAAGAAAAACCTACGAAACAAAACTACCGGACAGTATTATTATTGCAACAGCTCTGTATTTGGACTTTCCCTTAATAACTTCGGATATCGAATTTAAAAAAATAGAAGAACTGACCTTAATATATTACCAAAACAAATAAATCCCACTGGTCGGTGCAGGCATCACACTTGTGTCAAAAAAACCATGTATAAATATTTCTTTCTTCTATATTGTATAAGTATTATGACTTCTTGTACTCAAGAGTCAAACAAAAATAAAATTATCGGAAAGCAAATAGTTGCGCAAACAGGAATTACTGTCCCAAGTTTTACATTAGTCAGTAAAAAATCATCTTATGCTATAGGTGATTATTCTGAATCTTTTTTGATAAAATTTAGTTCGTCCGAATTCAAGTTTCTTGT
>CAZMBM010000156.1:0-4181 GCA_964564475.1 uncultured Flavobacteriaceae bacterium
GATTTTAAATCGGCCCAAACAAGTGATACCAAAAAATTCGGTGTTTTCTTTTGGGAAATGATTAAAAATGGGGTCTTTTTACCGCCGTCGCAATTTGAATCGTGGTTTTTATCATCCGCTTTAAGCGAAGAAGATATTGTTAAAACAGAGAAAGCTATTGAGGCGGCGATGAAGAAGGTAGCTGGTAAGTAGTAGTTGGTGGCTAGTATCAGGTAACTGGTATTTGGTACTAGAGAATTTGTAATTTCAAAATAATTTATTATGCATAATTTTAAAGAACTAGACATTTGGAAAGAGTCAAAAGATTTTTGTGTACTTGTTTACAAATTAACACTAGATTTTCCTAAATCAGAAATATATGGACTTACTTCACAGATTAACCGTGCCGTTATTTCCATACCTTCAAATATTGCAGAAGGAGCCGGTCGAGGAACAGATAAAGATTTTTCAAGATTTATCAGTATTTCATTAGGCTCTTCTTTTGAACTTGAAACACAATTAATTATTGCGTTTGAAATTAACTTTATTGATAAAAAAACTTTTGATAATTTGATAAACAAATTAAATGTTATCCAGAAAAAGCTCGTCAATTTTAATAAATATTTAAAAAATAAATAGTACCAGATAGTAATACCAGATACTAGATACAAAATACCAGATACTAACAAAAAATGATTAAAAACAATTTATATTTAAGAGCCCTTAAAGGCGAAACTGTAGAACGTCCACCCGTGTGGATGATGCGTCAAGCCGGACGGTTTTTACCCGATTTTCGTGCATTACGCGATAAATACGATTTTTTTACACGCTGTCAGACTCCCGAATTAGCCACAGAAATTACCGTTATGCCCGTTAAGCAGATAGGTGTAGATGCGGCCATTTTATTTTCGGATATTTTGGTCATTCCGCAAGCTATGGGTATCGAAGTGCAAATGAAACCCGATTTTGGCCCCTATATTCCGAATCCTGTTCGCACACAAAAAGATGTAGATGCCATTGTGCTACCCGACGTTAATGACGCCTTAAAATACGTGATGGACGCCATAAAAATGACCAAGAAAGAACTCAATAACGAAGTGCCGTTGATTGGTTTCGCCGGCTCGCCGTGGACAATTTTATGCTATGTGGTACAAGGGCAAGGTTCAAAAACCTATGATAAAACCAAAGAATTTTGTTTTACCAATCCGGTGGCAGCCCATCAAATGTTACAAAAAATAACCGATACAACCATTGCTTATTTAAAAGCCAAGGTTAAAGCCGGTGTAGATGCCGTTCAGATATTCGATTCTTGGGGTGGTATGTTATCTCCAGTTGATTATCAAGCATTTTCTTGGCAGTACATCAATCAGATTATAGAAGCTTTAAAAAACGATACAGAAGTCATATCTTTTGCTAAAGGCTGTTGGTATGCCCTCGAAGACATGGGTAAATCAAATGCTTCGGCCTTGGGTGTCGATTGGACGGTAAAACCCCAATTGGCACGACAATTAACAAACGGTAAAACCTTGCAAGGTAATTTAGATCCGGCCCGATTGTTATCGCCCATTCCCGAAATCAAAAAAATGACCAAAGCTATGATTGACGCTTTTGGCAAGGATAAATATATCGTTAATTTGGGTCATGGTATATTACCCAATACCCCGGTTGACCATGCTAAGGCTTTTATAGAAACGGTAAAAGAATACAAAATCTAAACATACGTCAGTAGTCCTGAACCTGCCTGCGGTAGGCAGGCTTTTTTCAGGACATATCGAGAACTTAAACTTAATCTTTTAAAATGCAAATTACTTCTCAATGCATCCTAAGACAAGTTCAAGACACGAAGTGATGATTTAATGATAAACTCATAAAGAAATGAATACGACTTTAATTCAAAAATACAATATCCCGGGACCCCGATACACCAGTTACCCAACAGTGCCTTTTTGGGATGCCACGGGAATCACTTTAACCGATTGGCGCGAAACGGCTAAACGGGCTTTTGATGAAAGTAACCAAACAGAAGGCATCAGTATTTACATTCACCTGCCTTTTTGCGAGAGTTTGTGTACTTTTTGTGCCTGTCATAAACGTATTACCAAACAGCACAATGTAGAAACACCTTATATTGAAACTGTGCTAAAAGAATGGCAATTGTATGCCGATTTATTTGCTACCAAACCCCGTATAAAAGAACTACATTTGGGTGGCGGTACACCCACCTTTTTTGCACCTAAAAACCTTAAAAAACTAATTGACGGTATTTTTGAAATAGCCGAAAAAGCCGAAGATTTTAGCTTTAGTTTTGAGGGACATCCCAACAATTCCTCAAAAGAACATTTACAAGCTTTATACGATTTAGGATTTAAACGCAGTAGTTTTGGTGTTCAAGATTACGATCCTGTGGTGCAAAAAGCCATTCACCGTGTCCAACCTTTTGAAAAAGTTAAAGAAGTGACCGATAACTGCCGAAAAATAGGTTATGAATCGGTAAGTCACGATTTGGTTTTTGGTCTTCCTTTTCAGACAGAAGAGAGTATAAGAAATACTATCAAGCATACCGTAGAACTCAAACCCGACAGGCTGGCTTATTACAGTTATGCTCATGTGCCTTGGATAAAAGGCGTTGGACAACGGGGTTTTGATGAAAACGACCTCCCCAAAGACGACGAAAAGCGTCATTTGTACGAACTGGGGAAACAGCTTTTTTTTGATGCCGGTTATGTTGAGGTAGGTATGGATCATTTTGCCTTACCAACAGATTCATTATTTAAAGCTATGAAAAATAAAACTTTACATCGAAATTTTATGGGCTACAGTGCCGGAAAAACCAAATTAATGGTAGGCTTGGGTATGTCGGCCATTAGTGATTCGTGGTATGCTTTTGCCCAAAACGAAAAGACCGTTGAAGATTATACAGCAAGAGTTAACGAAAATAAATTACCTATTTTTAGAGGACACTTGTTAACTAAAACCGATTTAATTATCCGTAAACACATTTTAAATTTGATGTGTCATCTGGAAACGACTTTTAATTTAGGTTTATCAGATAAAATTAAACAAGAAATTATTGGACGTTTGAAAGAAATAGTTGCAGATGACTTGATTGAAATTAACGGTAATAATATTGTTGTTAAAGAAGTCGGACGTATGTTTGTCAGAAATATTTGTATGGCTTTTGATTTACGTCTTATTGAAAATAAGCCTGATACCAGAATCTTTTCGATGACAATTTGATAGTATTCTAACTAATCAGATTGAAACATATTAAACATTCTTAATAATACTGCGATATATTTATTAATATATCAGATGTGTATCCCGATATTTACCCATTTAAATTAAATGACATTTTACAAAATTTTGTAACTTCGCCACTTAATAATTTAGACGACGATATGGCCAAATTTGAATTAAAATTGCCAAAAATGGGCGAAAGTGTTGCCGAAGCTACCTTAACTTCTTGGTTAAAAGAGGTAGGAGACACTGTTGAACTTGATGAAGCTGTTGTAGAAATAGCCACCGATAAGGTCGATAGTGAGATCCCTAGTGAAGTAGAAGGCATTTTAGTTGAAAAACTTTTTGATGTAGATGACGTTATTAAAGTTGGTCAAGTAATTGCCATTATAGAGACTTCTGTTACAGATGAAATAGATGATATTATAGAAGATGACGATGTTATTCGTGCTTCAGATGTGGCAAGGGTAGAAAGTAGTAACGGACCGGATGAAATTACAACCATAGAAAAATCAACTAAATTAATTGAAGAAATGGTGGTAGAGATGGTTGATGAAGTCTCTCCAATTCACACTTCTGATAAATTTTATTCACCTTTGGTTAAAAATATCGCCAAACAAGAAGGTATATCTTTCGAAGAACTTGATAAGATTCAAGGTACAGGTAAAGAAGGACGTGTTACCAAAACAGATATTTTAGCTTATATAGAAACCCGTTCTAAAAATGGGGTTTCACAAAAAATTGAAGCTAAAACAATGCCAAAAGCTGTGTTGTCAGAACCTCAAATACAAACAGTTAAGCCAACACCTACAAGAGCTCAAGATGAGGTTGTAGAAATGACGCGTATGGGCAAGCTCATTGCTAATCACATGGTTAAATCAACACAAACGGCAGCCCATGTGCAATCGTTTATAGAGGTTGACGTAACTAAAATCGTTACATGGCGCAATAAGATAAAAGAGGCG
>CAZMBM010000157.1:0-4144 GCA_964564475.1 uncultured Flavobacteriaceae bacterium
CGATATCGTTTTCGTATTAAATGTATTTAAATATCTTTACAAAACAATTAAAAAAATGCCTACACTCATACATAATATTAAAGCCTTGGTTCAAATTAGGGATACCGACACAATAAAAGTTTCGGGTGTCGCTATGAAGCGGCTACCCTGCATAGAAAATGCTTTCTTAATTATTAAAGACGGTCTTATTGCCGATTTTGGATCCATGACCGACAGCCCTAAAACATCGGGTTACAAAACAATTGATGCCTCAGGTAAATTTGTATTACCCTCTTGGTGTGACAGTCATACCCATTTGGTGTATGCCGCCAACCGCGAAGGCGAATTTGTAGATCGCATTAAGGGTTTGACGTATGAAGAAATTGCCAAAAAAGGGGGCGGTATTCTCAACTCGGCTCAAAAATTAGCTGAAGATGATGAAGAGTCTCTTTTTAAGAATGCTAAAAAACGCCTTAATGAGATAATAAGTCTAGGCACAGGTGCAGTTGAAATAAAATCGGGTTATGGTTTAAGTACCAAGGCCGAACTCAAAATGCTACGCGTCATAAAACGTTTAAAACAAGAATCTAATATCCCGATTAAGGCGACTTTTTTAGGTGCACACGCCATTCCGTTACAATACAAAAATAACTCAGAAGCTTATGTTGATTTAATAATCAATGAGATGCTCCCAAAAATAGACGAAGAAGATTTGGCCGATTATATTGACGTGTTTTGTGAAACAGGATATTTTACAGTGCCTCAAACAAATCGCATTTTAAAAGCAGGTAAAAAGTACGGACTCATACCCAAAATTCACGTCAACCAATTCACCAGTATCGGTGGTGTGCAAATGGGTATAAAAAATGACGCTTTATCGCTCGACCATCTTGAAATTTTAACCGACACCGATTTAGACTCATTAAAATCGGGCAAAGCAATGCCTGTGGCGCTACCGGCTTGTTCTTTCTTCTTAAGCATTCCCTACACGCCGGCCCGCCGTATTATTGATACCGGATTGCCTTTGGCCTTAGCCACCGATTTTAATCCGGGATCAACCCCAAGTGGCAATATGAATTTTGTAGTGGCTACGGCCTGTATTAAAATGAATATGCTACCCGAAGAAGCCATTAACGCGGCCACTTTAAACGGGGCTTATGCTATGGGTTTATCTGATACAGTTGGCAGTATTACCGTAGGTAAAAAGGCTAATCTTATCATTACTAAAAAAATTTCCTCGTTAAATTATATTCCCTATGCCTTCGGCAGTAATTTAATTGACATGATTTTTATAAATGGGAAACATTTATAGAACACTGATGACGCTGATTATGCTTATTTTCGCAGGATTATCAGTGCTAATCTTACAAAATCTGTGTCATCAGCGTTCAAATATTTTCCGAAACTTCAAATAGTCTTTAGCTTATCAAACACGTTTTTAGTATAGCATTTCTTAGGTATATATCTTATATAAAGTCATTTAGCTCCTTAGTTCTGTTGGATATTCATAAAAAAATTACAAAAATGATATAATTTTAGTTTCCATGGCGTAAACATCATCATCTTTGGTCAATTTTTGTAATACTTTTTTGGTTTTTTGGTCAATTATTAATATAAATCCGGTGTGGCGGTAATTCCTTTTTAAAACGGGAGCTATGCCCAAAGCGACTCCCAACATATGGGCTTGGTGCTTGGTTTGGTTATTGGTAAAATCTAATTTGATAAATAAAATATTTTTACCGTCCATTTTATTTTGAAGGTCTTCAAAAACAGGTCCCATAGCACGGCAAATCCGACACCAATCGGCATGAAATTTTACAACCATAAGTTGCGGTGTTTCTATTTCTTTTATTTTTTGTGCATAACTTGAATGCGATGCAAAAAGTATAAAAAAAACAACGAGAAATTTTAAAGTTTTCATAGTAGATTAGATTAGGTTCGTTTGCTCCTATAGTCGTTAAGGAACGGTATTATCTTTCAAGCGATACTCTAAAAATTATGTTAATTTTCACTCTTTTTTAAAATACATTCAACAATAATGGCACAAATGTGGTCTTACAGTATCTAAAATCGGATTTTTACTTTTAAATTTGGAACGCTAATTTAAACCGCATGCAAAAACAACTTATAGAATGCGTCCCCAATATAAGCGAAGGACGCGACATGGATAAAATAAATACCATTGCCCACAGTGTAGATCAGGTTGAGGGTGTCAAACTTTTGGATATTGACCCGGGTAAAGCCACCAACCGTACCGTCATAACTTTTGTGGGTGAACCTCAAAAAGTAATAGACGCCGCTTATATTTTGATTAAAAAAGCAGCCGAACTCATTGACATGAGTAAACATACCGGTGCCCATCCGCGTTTTGGCGCTACCGATGTGTGTCCCTTGGTACCCATCGCCGGTATTAGTTTAAAAGAGACTGCCGAATACGCCCAAAAGTTAGGTAAACGTGTGGGTAAAGAACTCGGTATCCCTGTTTACCTGTACGAAAAAGCCGCTCAAGAAGACAAGCGCCAAAATTTGGCCAATTGTCGTTCGGGCGAATATGAAGGACTCAAAGAAAAGCTCGCAAACCCCGCCTGGCAGCCCGATTTTGGGCCGGCAGATTTTAACGAACATGTTAAAACAACAGGGGCAACGGCCATTTCGGCTCGCGATTTTCTCATAGCCTATAACGTTAATTTAAACACCACATCGGTACGTCGTGCCAATGCTGTAGCTTTCGACATCCGCGAAGCAGGTCGTGTAAAACGCATAGGAAATCCTATTACAGGTAAAAAAGCGTTAGACAAAGACGGCAATCCGATAAGAATTCCCGGTAAACTCAAAGCCGTAAAGGGTATTGGTTGGTATATAGAAGAATACGGTATTGCCCAAATTTCGTACAACCTTACCAATATTAGCATCACTTCTATGCACGAAGCGTTTGACGCGAGTTGTGAAGCCGCCGCAAAACGCGGTATGCGGGTAACGGGGTCTGAACTCATTGGGCTTATTCCGCTTAAAGCTATGCTGGATGCCGCCGATTATTTCTTAAAAAAGCAAAACCGTTCTTTGGGTATTGCCGAAAGCGAGAAAATTAAAATAGCCGTTAAATCACTTGGATTAGACGATTTAAAACCTTTTAATCCGAACGAAAAGATAATAGAATACGTTTTAGAGGACGGTAAAAAACAGTTGGTCGATTTGAGTTTAAAAGCTTTTGCCGATGAAACAGCCGGTGAGTCTATGGCACCCGGAGGCGGCTCTATTGCGGCTTATGTGGGCGCTTTGGGTGTGTCTTTGGGTACAATGGTAGCCAATTTGTCAGCTCACAAACGCGGTTGGGACGAGCGTTGGGACTATTTTTCTGATTGGGCGGTAAAAGGACAAGCCTATAAAAATACTTTAATGGCCTTGGTTGACGAAGATACACATGCCTTTAACAAAATTATAGAGGCCTTTAGGCTCCCCAAAACAACCGATGCCGAAAAGAAAAGCCGTGCCGAAGCCGTAGAGGCCGCCACCAAATACGCCACCGAAATACCGTTTAAGGTTATGGAGACCGCCTTCCAATCTATGGAAGTGATGCAAGCTATGTTACAAGACGGTTTGCAAAATTCATTGTCCGATGCCGGTGTGGGAATTCTTTGCGCCAAAACAGCGGTAACGGGCGCTTATTTTAATGTACGTATTAACGCCAAAGACATAAAAGACCGTGCTTTTGCTAAAGACATTATTGATAGGGCTGAGAGTATTTATAAAAAAGCGGTACAAATTGAGACAGACACTATAAATCATATTACCTCTAAACTTTAAATTATGACCTGTCAACACTGCTGTGGTGCCAACCAACAATTCGATATTAAAAATGCAAAAAAAGATTTAAAACATTATTTAAAACGCGGGCCGCGTAAACCTACCAAAAGACTGACAGAGACTTTTAAAAAATTAGATATCAATAATTTATCATTATTAGATATCGGTGGCGGTGTGGGACCTATTCCACTAGAGTTAATACCACAAGGGCTCTCTAAAGTGACCGATGTAGATGCTTCTGAGGGTTACATTAATGTTGCTAAAGCCGAAGCCGTAAAACGCGGCTATCAAGATAAAATAAGCTATCTGTCGGGTGATTTTATGGATGTACATTCCCAAGTTGCCCCTCACGACATTGTAA
>CAZMBM010000158.1:0-4140 GCA_964564475.1 uncultured Flavobacteriaceae bacterium
CCTCAGCGTATTTTTCGGCAATAATATGATCTTTATACAAGACCAAAACCGAACGCGTTTTCTTAATTTGTTGGCCATCTGTATCAAAGGCATTGGCTACCGCTTTTTTAACAAGCGCGTAATCAACATTGGCAAAAACAGTATCTTTTTGAGCTAAGTCGCCGTAAGGATAAGCTTTGTTTATCAAGGCAAAATCACGTTTGGGAATGTCGTATTTTAAATCGTCTTTTACACCATCAACCATTAAAACAGCTCCCAAACCCTCTCTAAAAACCGCTGTGCGTTTTTTAAGACCAAATACTTTTGAAGTAACCGACTTTTCATCTTTATTAACGGTGTTTTTAGCCAAGTTAACCGGCGAAAAACCATTGTCTCCCTTTTCAATAGACTCTTGAGAGCGATGGGCCAAAAACACCCCCGACGCCACACTTTTTGACGAATAACCTGTTATAATATCTAGTTTTTTATAGGTTGTAAAACCAAAATATACAACAACTATAACAACAATGCCAAGGACTAATTTGAGAATTCTTTTCACGATAAAATATTTTTAATTATAACAAATGTAGCACTTATTTTGTGATTTTGGAAAAAGGTATTACTTTTGTTAACCATTTGGTTAAACCGTTTAGTTAAAGTATATGAAAAAGAACACCGACAGCAACGAGCAAAAAATCTTAAATGCCGCTAAAAATGTGTTTCAAAAAAAAGGCATGGCCGGCGCGCGCATGCAAGAAATAGCCGATAAGGCCGGTATTAACAAAGCCCTGCTCCATTACTATTACCGCAGTAAACAATTACTTTTTGAAGCGGTTTTTTATCAGGCTTTTAAAATAATTGCCCCTAAACTTGGCGCCGTATTAAATGCCGATATACCTCTTTTTGAAAAAATACAGCAATTCTCTCATGGGTACATCAATTTCGTCATAGAACACCCTTATTTGCCCAGTTTTATCATACATGAACTAAACCAAAATCCCGAATTTGCAAAAAAACTTATAGATCACGAGAGGTTTCCCAACATCAATGTTTTTAAAAATCAGGTAGAAGAATCGGCAGAAAAAGGCATTATATTGCCCATTACTGCAGAACAACTTTTTATTAATATAATGAGCTTAACGGTGTTCCCATTTGTTGGAGCACCACTGCTCAAAGGCTTTACAAAATTAAATGACGCCGATTACAAGGCCTTAATTGAAACGCGTAAAACAGCGGTAGCCGATTTTATTATAAACGCCATAAAAATTTAAAAAATGAAACGATTTATCTTTATCATGTCTTTACTGATGAGTCTTCAAGCTACAGCACAATCGGTTCTAAGCTTGGATGATTGCTATGTTTTGCTCAACAAAAATTACCCCTTGGCCGCACAGCACGATTTACTCAATCAACAAAAAGATTTAAATGTTGACGCCATTAACAAATTGCGTTTGCCCCAACTCAATTTGGCGGTAAAAACAACTTATCAATCCGATGTGACTTTTGTTGACGTGCCATTACCTAACGTAACCATTCCATCCCCAAACAAAGACCAATACCGCGCCACACTAACAGCCAATCAACTTATTTATCAAGGCGGCTTAATAAGTACACAAGCGAAAGTTAAAAATCTGGAAACACAAGTCAAACAAAGTGCTCTTAAAGTGTCTCTTTACAAGCTCAAACAACGTGTTAATCAGGTGTACTTTTCCATCCTTTTACAGGATGAAAAAAGAGCGCTTATTCTAGACAAACAAAAACAATTGGACGCCCGCTTAAGCGAAGTTAATTCGGCCATAAAAAACGGTGCCGCTTTAAGTGCTTCGGGATCATTGTTAGAGGCCGAAAGTCTAAATGTAAAACAACAATTATTTGAAATCGAATCGACCAAAACAGCCTTATTAAAAGTTCTTGCTAAACTCATTGGCAAACCATTACCAAACACAATAAAATTAAAACAAGCGCAGGTTTTTATTAACAACTCCGGATCATTAAACCGCCCAGAACTCCACTATTTTGACTTACAAAAACAAGAAATAAAGTTAAAAAGCGACCTGTTAAGCAAAGCTGTCGCTCCTAAAATAACGGCTTTTGCCCAAGGGGGTTATGGCAATCCGGGACTCAACCTTTTCGATACAAACTTTGCAAGTTATTACCTTATTGGCCTCCAATTAAATTGGCATGTATTTGATTGGCACAAAAACAAAAAAGAGCGCCAATCACTCGTCATTAACCGACAAATAATAGACACTCAAAAGGACGTATTTAAACTCAATGCCAATCTTGAAATTATTAATCAATTGGCCGAAATAAAAACTTTGAACAGGCTTTTAAAAACCGACAAACAAATTATTCCCTTGCGAAATAAAGTCCTAAAAACAGCCGAATCACAATTAAAAAATGGCGTCATTACACCCTCAAATTATATCACAGAATTAACCCGTTTATACGAAGCAAAAACAAATTTAAAAACCCATCAAATAAAATTAGATTGGGCTAAAATAAATTATTTAACAACTACCGGAAATTATGAAAACAATCGCTAAAATAACTGCTTTATTTATTTTACTGACAACTCTTTTGTCTTGTGATAAAGAACCCAAAGCCGATGCCTACGGCAATTTTGAAGCCACAGAAATAACCGTATCGGCACAAACCAACGGTCAACTTCTCAGTTTTAAAATTGACGAAGGTGACCTGTTAAAAAGACAACAAACTGTAGGACTTGTAGATACCATTCCATTGTATCTTAAAAAGCAACAACTTTTGGCACAAAAACAAATTATTTACGCCAAATCTAAAGGTGTTTTATCACAAATATTGGTATTAAAAGCCCAATTAAAAACCGCACGACAAAATTTAGAACGAACACAAAAATTGGCCAAAACAAAATCGGCAACCCAAAAGCAATTAGATGCTGTTTTAGGACAAGTTGCCGTGTTAAATCAGCAAATAAAGAGTATCGAAACACAAAATACAGCGGTGGTTAACGAGGCCAAAAGCATTAACGCCCAACTTAAACAGGTTGAAAATCAGATAGAAAAAAGCTTTATTATAAACCCCGTAAACGGAACGGTTTTAACTACTTATGTAGAGCAAAGCGAAATAGTAACTTTTGGAAAACCCCTGTACAAAATAGCCGATTTAAGTACCATGAAATTACGCGTTTATATTAGCGAAACACAATTGGCACATCTTAAAATAGGGCAAAAAGTTACCGTAAAAGTAGATGCCGCTAAAACGATGAAAAGCTATAAAGGTATCATTATATGGATTGCCTCTGAGGCCGAATTCACACCCAAAATTATTCAGACCAAAGAAGAGCGCGTCAATCTGGTGTATGCCGTTAAAATTGACGTCAAAAATGACGGGGCATTAAAAATTGGCATGCCGGCAGAAATGTGGCTTAATCAGTAAGCAGTGTTCAGTAAGCCGTAAACACCAGCAGAAAAAAATGAGTATAAAAATTAAAAATATCAGCAAATCTTTTAAAGCGGTTAAAGCTTTAAAAAATATTTCTTTCGAAGTTAAAGAAGGTGAGTTATTTGGTCTTATCGGTCCCGACGGTGCCGGCAAAACCACTCTGTTTAGAATCTTAACCACCCTGCTATTAGCCGATGAAGGTACAGCCAATGTGGCCGGGTACGATATTGTATCACACTTTAAAAATATTAGAAACAGTGTGGGCTATATGCCGGGACGCTTTTCGCTTTATCAAGATTTAACAGTAGAAGAAAATCTCACTTTTTTTGCCACCATTTTCGGAACAACTATTGCCGAAAATTACGAT
The DNA here is from genome assembly GCA_964564475.1 of uncultured Flavobacteriaceae bacterium. Taxonomy (GTDB): domain Bacteria; phylum Bacteroidota; class Bacteroidia; order Flavobacteriales; family Flavobacteriaceae; genus CG1-02-35-72. The sequence continues at coordinate 3,770 of CAZMBM010000158.1, forward strand.
TTGATAAAAGACATCTATGTACAAATAGAGCCCTTTAAAAACCGTCGTGCCGGTGATTTATCAGGGGGTATGAAACAAAAATTGGCATTGAGTTGTGCTTTAATTCACAAACCCAAAGTGTTGTTTTTAGACGAGCCCACAACAGGTGTTGACCCCGTATCGCGTAAAGAATTTTGGGACATGCTTAAACGTTTGCAACAAAAAGGCATTAGCATTTTAGTATCGACACCCTATATGGACGAAGCCGCTTTGTGCGACCGTATTGCCCTTATTCAGGATGGCAAAATATTACAAATAGATGCGCCTCAGGAAATCGTAAAACACCATCCTAAAAAAATATACAATGTGCGTGCCGACAATATGTACCAACT
>CAZMBM010000159.1:0-4090 GCA_964564475.1 uncultured Flavobacteriaceae bacterium
CAACTCGGCCTCGACGGCCTGCTGGATCAGCTGTTTGGCACCCGTCTTCAAGAGCATTCCTTTAGATAAGTTAGAAGGTTGGTTTCCTAATGTAAGCGATTCAATCATAATAAATAGCGACGGCCTTGCTACAATTCCTTTTGTTAGAGGTGTTAAAATTTCGGGTGATATTGTTTTAGACCGTCAAAAAATTGCCATTATTGACGATAAACCGGTTGATTTATCACGTATAAAAATATCGGCATATAATAGTAAAACGGTATTCAATACCTTAACCGATAAAAAAGGTCATTTTGAATTCTACCTTCCCAACGGAAAATATATCATTACTATGGACGAAAAAGTACTGGGAACCACCTATAGACTTGCCAGAAATAATATTCCCGTTACACTTAAAAACTCACAAGATGGTATGTATGTCTCTTTTTATGTTGTAGAAAGGCGTCGTAAGGTAATTATAAAAGACTTCAATAAAAAGAACTAAAACAGGCCTATTTTTTTATGAATCTATTTTTATGTAGATTTAAAACAAAAATATTTTATGACTAATTATAAAGTTATAGTTATTGGTAGTGGTCCAGCTGGGGCTTTGGCGGCCTTAGAACTTGCCAAAAATAATATTCCAGTAGCCATCATTGATAAAGCCACGTTACCGCGCTATAAAACCTGTGGTGGCGGTTTGGTTTATAGAGGCAGGAAACTACTCGATTTTGACTTAGAATCCGTTATAGAACGCGAATTTAAATCAATTACCATAGCTTACTCAGAGGCCAATATTTGTTTTAAAGTAAAGCGCGATGTTCCTATTGTAAGCATGGTTATGCGTGATAAGTTTGATAATTTTTTGGTAGAAAAAGCTGTAGAAAAAGGGGCTGTTTTATACGATAATACCAAAGTTACCGATATTATTTTTGATGCATCAAAACTACTCATCAGTACTACCGGAGAAGAATTTACAGCCGATTTTATAATTGCGGCAGATGGAGCTCTAAGTCCGACTGCAAAAATAATGGGTTGGAAAGACAGCAGACATTTAATTCCTGCTTTAGAGTACGAAGTAACTGTTGGTAAAAACGATTTCAAAAAGTTTTCTGATGAGATACGATTTGATTTAGATGCCATACCTCAAGGATACGGTTGGATTTTTCCAAAAAAAAATCATTTATCGATAGGTGTGGCAAGTGCCATTCGCGGTAAAAAAGACCTGAAAAAATACTATAGAAAATACATCGAATTTTTGGGGATAAATGACATTATAAACGAAGAAAGACACGGAGCCCAAATACCTCTTACGCCAAGAGAGGACGGTTTCTTTAAAAACAATGTTTTATTGGTTGGCGATGCTGCCGGATTTGCAGACCCCGTTACGGCAGAAGGCATCTCAAATGCTATGTACAGCGGTTTGATTGCGGCATCTGCTATTGTCGAAGGTCATTTAAACACTGCTGAAGTAAAAAAACTGTACAAGCTTAAATTAGAAGAAAAACTCTTGCCCGAGCTTAAAACAGGGCGTATTTTGGCAGAGGTTTTCTACCGTCAAAAATGGTTACAAAAACTTATAATTAAAAGCTACGGCGAAAAATTTAGCGATGCTATGGCAGATATCTTTATTGGAAAGAGGTCTTACCCTACAGATGCCAAAAAAACAGCCGGAACATACCTTAAAAAGTTAAAAATTAAGCTCTAAAGGCAGCAGAAATTCTTTTGTACACACCACTTTCTAATTTTTCTCTGATAGAAGAAAAAGCGGCAATAGATATTTCTACGTCATCTAATGTATGTGTGGCTGTTGGGATTAAACGCAACAATATCATCCCCTTTGGAACAACCGGATAAACTACAATAGAGCAAAATATACCATAGTTCTCTCTTAAATCCCTAACCATAGCCATAGCTTCAGGAATATCTCCTTTTAGATAAACAGGTGTTACACAGGTGTTTGTCGTTCCTATATCAAAACCATTTTCTTTTAAGCCATTTTGCAAAGCATTGGTGTTTTCCCATAGTTTTGCCTTAAGCTCCGGCATGGTACGAATCATATCCAAACGCTTTAAAGCACCTTTTACCATAGACATGGGTAGTGACTTTGCAAACATTTGCGAACGCATATTGTATTGTAAATACTGAATAACATCTTTTTCGGCTGCAAAAAAGGCACCTATACCGGCCATAGATTTTGCGAAAGTGGCGAAATAAACATCTATATCATCTTGTACACCTTGCTCTTCTCCTGTTCCTGCACCGGTTTTACCTAATGTGCCAAATCCGTGGGCATCATCAACAAGTAATCTAAAATTATATAATTTTTTTAAGGCAACTATTTCTTTCAGTATTCCCTGTTCTCCTCTCATACCAAAAACACCTTCAGAAATAACCAAAATACCACCGTTGTTTTCTTGAGCTAATTTTGTAGCACGCTTTAGGTTGGTTTCTAAACTTTCTACATCGTTATGCCTAAAAGTAAAGCGCTTACCGTGGTGCAGCCTAACACCATCTATAATGCATGCATGGGCATCCATGTCATAAACTATAATATCATTTTTAGTAACCAAAGCGTCAATAGCCGATACCATCCCTTGATAGCCAAAATTTACCAAATAGGCTTTTTCTTTATTGACAAAAGTGGCGAGTTCTTTTTCTAATTGTTCATGAAATTTAGTGTGCCCTGACATCATTCGTGCGCCCATAGGATAGGCCAAGCCAAACTCTCTAGAGGCCTCTGCATCTACTTTACGTACTTCGGGATGATTTGCCAAGCCAAGGTAATCATTAATACTCCATGTAATAACTTCCTTACCGTTAAAGTGCATTTTATTGGAGATTGCTCCTTCTAATTTAGGAAAAACAAAGTAACCTTCGGCTTGAGAAGCCCATTTACCTAAAGGGCCTTTATTTGTAATTATTCTCTCGAAAAGATCTTTCATTCACGTTTTTTTACAAAGTGCAAAGTAACTACTTTTTTAGGAGCATTTCAAATATTTTAGGGTATAAAAAAAGCTCCTGAAAACCAGAAGCCTTTTGATTATTTATAACTATTTTTGCTACTTTATAAACTCTACTTCAGATTGCGCTTGCTTTTGTGTGTCAAAAAAGCCTTGCTCGCGCATCCAATTGTCGTTGTATATTTTACTCATATATCTTGAGCCGTGATCTGGAAATATAACCACCACCACACTATCGGCATCAAATTCGCCTTTTGCCGCATACTGAAAAGTGGCTTGCATCGCTGCACCACTGGTATAACCGGCAAAAACACCTTCGGTTAAAGCTATTTCACGGGCTCTGTGCGCACTTTCCTCATCACTTACTTTTTCAAATTTATCTATCAATGAAAAGTCTGTAGCTGTCGGAATCAAATTTTTGCCCAAACCTTCTATTCTGTATGGGTATATTTCATCAGGATCAAGTTCTCCTGTTTCATGAAATTTTTTGAGAACAGAACCAAAAGCATCGACACCTAAAATTTTAATGTCCGGATTTTGTTCTTTTAAGTATTTAGCCGTTCCGGAAATAGTACCACCGGTACCACTGGCTGCAACTAAATGTGTTACTTTGCCTTTTGTTTGTTTCCAAATTTCGGGACCTGTTGTACTGTAATGCGCATCAATATTTAAATAGTTGAAATACTGATTTATATAAACAGAATCGGCCATTTCATTGTGAAGTCTTTTGGCTACCTGATAATAAGAACGCGGGTCGTCTGCACTTACATGGGCAGGGCATACATACACTTTAGCACCCATAGCTTTTAACATATCTATTTTGTCTAAAGACGATTTTGAACTAACAGCCAATATACAATCGTAACCTTTAATGATACTTACCATAGCCAAACTAAAACCCGTGTTTCCCGATGTGGTTTCTATGATGGTATCGCCTTTTTTTAAGATGCCCTCTCTCTCTGCACTCTCAATAATATGAAGAGCTATACGGTCTTTGGTTGAATGTCCGGGGTTGAATCCTTCGAATTTGGTGTAAAATGTTCCTTTTAGATTTTTGGTGATTTTATTTAGTTTTATCAGCGGAGTGTTGCCTATTAAATCTAGCACACTCTCTGTAACTTCTGATGCTCTTTCCATAAACTAGTTTA
>CAZMBM010000160.1:0-4050 GCA_964564475.1 uncultured Flavobacteriaceae bacterium
ATTCTAAATATTATCCTTATTCTTTGCCTTTTTTAAAAGGGCAATCAGCTTTGTTGAGCCAAGGATACAATGGCAAAGTAAATCATAAGGGCATAGATGCGCTCGATTTTAATTTACCTATTGGCACGCCAGTTGCTGCTATAAGAAGTGGTCTGGTTATTAAAGTGGTAGATAAATTTGATAAAAGTGGCGATACAGAAGATTTTGAACGCTTTAGTAACTACATCATAATAATGCATTCAGATGGTACTTTTGTACGTTATGAACATTTAAAACAAAAGAGCGCCATTGTTAAAGCAGGCGATAAAATTAAAAGGGGAAAAACCATAGCGTTAAGTGGTAATACGGGGTGGGTTAGTGAACCTCATTTACATTTAGAAGTTTATAAACCAAGACCTTTAGGTAAACAATATATTAAAACTGAATTTAAAGTTGGTACAGGACATTCGCCAGTGTTTTTAAAAGAAAATAAAACTTATAGTAGAAACTATTAATGAAAGCTTGTTTATTTCTTTTTTTATTTGTTTTAGGACTTTCAGCTCAAACCAAACCCAAAGTAAAAGTATATTATGAACAAATAAAAAACGGTTATCAGCTTTTTGTCGATAATGATGAGTTTTGCGAAGTGAGTGTCATTTTACGATTAAATTTAGATAACTTAAAAGCTTCTACAAATAGACAAACAACTTTTATTGTACCACAAAAAAAAGGACATTATCAATTGATGGATTTAATTGCTGTCCGTCAAGGAGGCTATAGTTTTAGCTTTAATTATAATGTATACAGAGGTAACATTTCTAAAGCTTCTTACGATATGAATTTTCCGTATTACCTACCTTTTAGTAAGGGGCAATCATTTAGAGTAGATCAAGGATATGACGGGTCTTTCACACATCAAAATAAAAAAGCGCTCGATTTTAAAATGCCCATTGGCACATCTGTAACAGCAATAAGAGATGGTAAAATTATACTAGTTGAAGATACTTTTGACAAACACGGCGAAACTGCCGATTTTAATCGTTATGCCAATTATATTTTAATAGAGCACCCCGATGGCACTTTTGCCAGTTACATACATTTAAAACAAAATAGTGCTAAAGTTAAAGAAGGAGATATGGTTACAGTAGGTCAAGAAATAGCTTTAAGTGGCAATACAGGATGGACATCTGGACCTCATTTACATTTAGAAGTTTACTTATCCAAAGCCAAAAGAAATCAAACTATAGTTACCAGATTTAAAATTGCCAAGGGCAATGTGATTGAAGTTTTAAAAGAAAAACAAACTTATAAAAGAGATTACTAAAAACGAATAATTAAAAAACCCACCTGACCTAAATCAGATGGATTTCGAATTAGTAAGGTTGGTTAGTTAACTTACTACTTAATTTCTTTAACCTCCTTAAAAGGTGATAATTTTAAAGCTTCCATTTTAGTACGGTATGCAGGCCATTTTGTTTTAAAGAAACTATTTATCTTATCTATTACAGTCCCTACTTTTGCATTGGCATTCTTTAAAAGTGTATTCTCTGTTCGTCCAGGTTCTGTTTGAAGCGCACTTATATATCTATTTGCAACAAATAAATACGAAATATTGCTAGGATTTTTTGTAGCTGTAATACCTTGACGTTTATCTTCTTTACCAAACATATCGTCTAGTAATCCGTTTAAAGATTTTAAAATTGTGTCCTGTGATTTAAGAATATCTTTATATTTTTTATCTTTCAGTTGCTTTTTAAAATCACTTACAATTTTTTTAGAGTCTAAAACCCGTTTAATAGCTTTATACACTAAAGCTGTCTCTTTTTCAACTTCTTTTTGCATAGTCCGTTTGGCTTTTAAAATACTCATAGGCATTTCTTTACGGAGGTCGTATTTTACAGTTACACTTGTAGAATCTTTTTCCTTGTTGTAACTCATAACAACTTTATAAGTGCCCGGCAGTACTGTAATGCCTCCAGGTTCTTTTTTAGATTTTCGCAATTTTCTTGACGGACGGCTAACACCTTTTTCTTCTAAACCCCAGTACATACGATGGAGACCGTTTTCTTTTGGCGTTTTTTGTTTGAGTGTTCGTATGAGTTTATTACTGTCGTCATAAATTTTTACAATAATATTTTTAGGGACTTTAACAGTACTGTCTTTTTCAGATTTTTTAATCAGATTGACGCTATAACTTAGCATAGCACCATTATGTTTGTTTTCGCCATTAAAAATAGCATTAGCGCCAAACCGTGTACCGTTGGGTTGTTGATATTCGGGGATATAAGCTGTAGGTGCTTTAAAAACCTTAATTGTTTGTTTTAAAACTTTGTTTCCTTTTCTAGCCAATTCCCTTAATGGTTTTATGTCGTCCATAATCCACATAGCACGGCCAAAAGTGGCGATAGCCAAATCATCTTCGCGTGTTTGAATAGTCATATCATAAGTAGGGACGGTAGGGTAATGATTTGTCCATTTTGCCCAATTTTTACCTTCATCTATGCTTAGGTATAAACCGTACTCTGTTCCTAAAAAGATAAGGCGTTTTTCTTGTGGGTCTTGCATCAAAGACAAGGTATAACCAAAAGTTTCATCTTTATCAGATAATAAATTCTCCCAAGATTTACCGTAATTTCGGGTTCTAAAAAGATAAGGTTTAAAGTCAAAACTGCGATAATGATTGGCTACCACATAGGCTTCGCCTGGCGCTGAAGCGGATACTTTAATCTGAGCTATCCAACTGTTTTTGGGTAAGCCCTTTATATTTTTTGTGAGGTTTGTCCAACTTTCTCCCCCATTTTTAGTCAGTTGTACATTGCCATCATCTGTGCCTACCCAAATGACGCCTTTTTCTAAAGTACTGGGTGTGATAGCAATAATAGTACAATAATTTTCGGCTCCTGTGGCGTCCATAGTCAAGCCACCGCTTTCGTATTGTTTTTGTTTTTTTGGGTCATTTGTTGTTAAATCGGGCGACATGACATCCCATTCAAATCCCTGGTTGGTAGATTTATGTACAAACTGACTGCCAAAATAAAGCGTATTACTATCAAATGGATCCATCGCAATAGCGGCATTCCAATTAAAACGCAACTTTACATTTGGATTTGGATGTGTAGGACGTATACCTTTTGTTTTCCCCGTAATACGGTCGTAACGGCCCACATAACCTTGTTGCGACATACCATAACCGTAACGTGAATTTTTAGGGTCGGGAATCACGTCAAAACCATCGCCAAACATCAATTCTTGCCAATAACTGTTGCGGATACCTTGTGCTTTTAATACATAAGCCGGGCCAATCCACGAGCCATTATCTTGCATACCGCCGTAAACGTGGTACGGAAAATCGTTATCTACATTTATATGGTAAAATTGTCCTACGGGAATATTTTCGGCAAAACGCCATGTTTTACCACGATCGCGTGTAATATTTAAACCACCATCATTACCGTCAATCATAAATTTAGGATTCAGCGGATTGATATACCACGCATGGTGGTCGGGATGCACACCAACATTTGTGCCATAGGCAGGCATAAGTGGTTTAAAACTTTTACCACCATCGTTACTTACATTAACGTAGGTAAATACTGTATAAAGACGGTTTTCATTGCTAGGATCTACAAAAATATGTGAGTAGTAAAAAGGGCGGTTACCGATACCGCCGGCACCACGACCACTCGATTTGTCATTAATCATTTTCCATTTAAAACCGCCATCATCAGAACGGTAGAGGGCATTTTTTTTAGCTTCGATAAGGGCGTAAATCACTTTAGGATTACTGGCGGCAATAGCAACCCCCATTCGGCCTAATTCACCTTTTGGCAAACCTTCTTTAGGCGTTATTTTTTTCCAATTATCACCACCATCATAAGTAATATAAAGACCAGAACCTGGGCCGCCTGAAGTAAAGAAATAGGGTTTGCGTTGGTGTTCCCACATAGTGGCAATGAGTTTGTTGGGGTTGCTAGGGTCCATTACCAAATCGGCTGCACCAGTTTTGTTATTTACAAAGAGAATTTTATGCCAATTTTTACCGCCATCTGTCGTTTTGTAAACACCTCTTTC
>CAZMBM010000161.1:0-3960 GCA_964564475.1 uncultured Flavobacteriaceae bacterium
AAAGAAGAACAAGAATATGTAGATGCCATTAAACACGATATTAAATGGTTGGGCTTTAAATGGGATAAAGAATTGTACTCGTCAGACTACTTTCAACAACTCTACGAGTGGGCCGTTTTGCTCATCAAAAAAGGCAAAGCTTATGTGGACGACCAAAGTTCTGAAACTATGGCGCAACAAAAAGGCACGCCTACAAAAGTGGGCACAAACAGCCCTTTTAGAGACCGAAGTGTTGAAGAAAATTTAGCACTGTTCGAAAAAATGAAACAGGGAGCTTTTGAAGAAGGTACCCATGTACTCCGCGCTAAAATTGATATGGCGTCGCCCAATATGTTAATGCGCGACCCCATTATGTACCGTATTTTAAAACGCGCCCACCACCGTACCGGAACCAATTGGAATATCTACCCCATGTACGATTGGACACACGGCGAATCTGATTATATTGAACAGGTGTCGCATTCTATTTGCACCCTCGAATTTAAAAACCACCGCGAATTATACGATTGGTTTTTAGACCAAGTGTACGATACCAAATTATTACGTCCAAAACAACGTGAGTTTGCCCGTAGGAATTTGAGTTATACCGTTATGAGCAAACGCAAACTCCTTCAGTTGGTAGAAGAAGGTTTGGTAAACGGTTGGGACGATCCCCGTATGCCTACCATTTCGGGTTTACGCCGACGCGGTTATACCCCCGAAGCCATTAGAAAATTCAGCGACTTAGCCGGCATTGCCAAACGCGATAATGTAACCGATGTAGCACTCCTAGAATTCTGTATAAAAGACCATTTAAACAAAACAGCGCCACGGGTAATGGCCGTTTTAAATCCGGTAAAGGTAATTATTACCAATTATCCGGAAGGTAAAGAAGAATGGTTAGAAGCCGAAAACAACCCCGAAGACGACAATGCAGGCCATAGAAAAGTGCCGTTTGCAAGAGAAATTTACATAGAACGCGAGGACTTTAGAGAACAGGCCAATAAAAAATTTTTCCGACTAAAATTGGATAAGGAAGTCCGTTTAAAAAATGCCTATATCATCAAAGCCAATAGTGTGGTAAAAAATGACGCCGGAGATATTTTAGAAATTCACTGTACTTACGACACGCTAAGTAAAAGTGGCAGTGGCACCCCCGAAAGTCAACGTCGTGTAAAAGGGACTTTGCATTGGGTGTCTGTAAAACACGCCTTAAAAGCCGAAGTGCGCATGTACGACCGCCTGTTTAACAACGAAGCGCCCGACAGCCAAAAAGACAAAGACTTTAAAGAATTTATAAACCCCAATTCATTAGTGATTAATAAAAATGCCTTTGTAGAGCCCGGTTTAAAAGACACCAAAAAAGGGGAGCGTTTTCAATTTCAACGTCTCGGTTATTTTAATGTTGACGACGACAGCACTCCTGAAAAATTAGTATTTAACAGAACTGTTCCGTTAAGAGATAGCTGGGCTAAAACTGAAAAAAGAAATTAAAAAACAGTTGCATAATCATTTTAATATTTTAGCATTTAAAATGATAATTATTGATAAATTTAACCTGTTGTGAATTGTATTCTTAAATTTTGCACAAGCGTCAGTTCGAGTATTCTGAACTCGTTTCAGAATGTATCGAGAACCTCTCTTGACACAAAAATTACTCAAATTGACGTCATTTTATTTTTATGAACATCATTGCACAAATAAAGCAGCCTATCCAGATAGAAATGGAAATCTTCGAACGCAAGTTCTTAGAATCTATGGCTTCTAAAGTGCCGCTCTTGAACCGCATTACCCATTTTATCGTGCGCCGTAAAGGCAAGCAAATGCGACCCATGTTTGTGTTTTTAGTCGCCAAAATGGTGTCGAAAGGTAATTTTACAGAACGCACCTATCGCGGTGCCAGTATTATAGAATTGATTCACACCGCTACCTTAGTCCACGATGATGTGGTTGACGACAGTAACCGCCGACGCAGCTTTTTTTCGCTCAATGCCCTGTGGAAAAATAAAATCGCTGTTTTAGTGGGCGATTTTTTACTCTCAAAAGGCCTGCTCTTGTCTATAGATCACGACGATTTTGACATTTTAAAACTCATATCAATCGCCGTACGCGAAATGAGTGAAGGCGAATTGTTACAAATAGAAAAAGCCCGCAGACTCGATATTACCGAAGCGGTGTATTACGAAATTATACGCCAAAAAACAGCGACCCTCATTGCCGCCTGTTGCGGCATAGGAGCCTCGAGCGTAAATGCCGATGAAGATACCGTTAATACCATGCGCACCTTTGGCGAATTAATAGGTATGGCTTTTCAGATTAAAGACGACCTCTTTGATTATACCGACGATAAAATTGGCAAACCTACGGGTATTGACATCAAAGAACAAAAAATGACGCTACCACTTATTTACACCCTCAATCATTGTACTAAAAAAGAGAAAGATTGGCTGATTAACTCGGTTAAAAACCACAACAAAGACAAAAAACGCGTTAAAGAAGTCATTGATTTTGTAAAGGATAAGGGCGGTATAGCCTATACTGTTTCTAAAATGAAGGAATACCAAACCAAAGCCTTAGACTTGCTTAAAACCTATCCCGACTCACCTTATAAAACCAGTTTACTGACAATGGTTAACTACGTTATAGAACGTAAGATATAATTAATCTAACTCTTTTAGACCTCCTAGGTTTTAAAAACCTAGGAGGTCTTTTTTAATTCATCTATTATTGCAGATTTGGAATCAGACATTTCATTAATAACATCTTTTTTACTCAAACCCACTTTTAAAGAAATCTTTTAAGGAAATATCTAGAGCTTTAAGAACTTTGAGGAGGCTGCTAAAACGCAAATCTTGACCTTGTTCATAACGACCGTATTGCGCTCTTGGAATTTGATTGTCATAAGCAAATAACTCATAGTTTGTATAACCTTTTGCGATACGCAATTCACGCAAACGATTACCTAATTTTTTAAGTTGTTTTTGAGTAAATACATCTTTATTTGCCATACAGCAAATTAAATATAGTTCCCACTAATTTGTTACCATTTATAACACACCTACTTATAAGTGGTTATTTGAAAATAATTTTATATATTTGTTACCCTCCTCAAATGATTTTAAAAGTTTTACAAATTACGGCAAACCGTAAACTGTAAGTAACTAAAATCTTTAATTTTGAAATTAAAGCAGCTATTGAAAATACATTAAATTAAAATATAAATTTAAAATTTTTATTATGAACAAATTTTTGAAAATTATCATCATTGTAATTGTAAGTATTGTAGCTCTAGGTATTGTAGTTGCTGGAGGAGGTGCAAAATCAGGAAATAGTTTTGTCCCATTGCTTGCTATTGCAATTTTTGTTGTTATTTATTTTGTATTCAGGGAAAAAAGCAACGATTCTTAATGGTTTACAATAACGAATACTATGAGAAAATTAATTATTGTATCAATATTATTATCTTTTAACCTAACGCTTTATGCACAAAGCAATTATTTTAAAAGTGTAAAAGACAATTTTATCACAACTATTGGTTGCTACCCAAAATTAACACATAAATATGGCGGGAATCATTATAAATGTAATGATGACAGTGTTAAAGCAATTTATAGTATTACTGTAACTAAAGTTGGGAATAAGGGAAATTTAAGTAATGCTGATGTATTAACATTTTTAAATAATTATACAAAAGATTTGAAAAAAAATAATATTTTTAACCATAAATTTATTACTTATAAAGGATTAAAGGCTATAGAATATACTGTACCATTATCTTCTTATGGGGCTTGGATTAAACAACTTGTTCTTATTAAATTTAATAAAAGCTACACTCTATCCATAACTGCCAAAACAAAAATACAAGTAGAAAACTTAATGTATTCTTTTAAAAATAATTTTAGATTTATTAATGATTGAAAAATTACATATGAAAAAATTTATAATTGTGTTGGCTACATGTTTATTAACTATTATATCTTT
>CAZMBM010000162.1:0-3940 GCA_964564475.1 uncultured Flavobacteriaceae bacterium
AAATATTTTTCGTTGTAAAGCTTATAATTCCCTTCCCTTTGGGAAGGGTTAGGGATGGGTTTTTTTAGAAAGACCTGCTAGGTTTGTAAAACCTAGTAGGTCTAATAGTTTATAATTCAACAAATGCAATCCCCAAATTATAAGTATCGGCACGCAAAGTCTCTAATAATTCAGGGTAGCACTCAATTAATTTTTTGTGATGTACTTTTGAGCTGGTAGATTTAGAATACACCTCGCCTTTAATGATACTTTTTATCAATTGATTTGAGTACATCAATTGCAATTTTTGATGTAAAGCTATTTTTATTTTGCCGCCCTTGCCAGAAGAGCCATAACCGTGAATTATTTTTAATAAACCAACAGACCTATTTTGAGCACTTATGAATTCTTTGTCAAAACGTTCTAAAGCCTCTTTAACAAAAGGCATGCCCGCTTCTAGATTGATAATTTCTATTTCTTTTTTTATTGTTTTTGGCGCTTGCTCAGAAACCGCTAAATTCTGATTGCAGTAAGGACAAATCTTTAAATGATTTGCTACAGGATTTCCACAAAATTCACATGTTTTCATAGGCTTATAAGTAACGAACCCTTTTAGGGTTTTGAACCCTAGAAGGGTTAGGGATGGGATTTTTCAAACTGCACAAAACTGTAATCGTATTTATTTTTTTCATCGGCTTTAAAATCTTGTCGAGAAGTTTCCTTCCAAATTTTTAAATCAATTTCAGGAAAAAATACATCGCCTTCAAAATTGTGATGTACAAAAGTCAGATCGAGTATATCGGCTACAGCCAGGGCCTGTTTGTATATTTGAGCACCGCCTAAAATAAAGGGCTTGTCATCAGCTTTAGCGGCATCAATAGCTTTTTTAAAAGAATTTACAACGACACATCCTTTAGGTTTAAAATCAGTGTTTCTTGTTACTACAATATTGGTACGATTGGGAAGCGGTTTTCCTAAAGATTCATATGTTTTACGGCCCATAATAACACAATGACCGGTGGTGGTTTTTTTAAAGCGCTTAAGGTCGGCTGGTAAATGCCAAATAAGTTGGTTGTCTTTACCTAAGACATTATTTTGTGCTATGGCGGCTATAATTGTAATCATATAAATTTAAAGGGCTTTTAAGTCGTTTTGGTCTATCCAACCTATTTTACCATCGGCTAATTTAATTTTTTGCCAAGTATCTACCTTTTCTAAAATAAGCACTTTTGTGCCTTCGTGCAATTCAAAAACGGTATTACTATTGGGTGTGGGCGCATCTTTAACAGGTGCGCGCAAAGCAAAAATAATAGCAGGGTGGTTGTTTTTAGCATAAGTATGGCCACTATAAGCAAAAGCAAAACTCATTACTAAAACAAACAGGCTAATAATAGCACCTATAAAATACAAGCGTTTGCGCGATGAAATAAATGAAAAATAATAACTTAAAAATAACAGCACAAATAAAATACTCGAAACTACTGCAATAAGAGCCCAAGTGTCATATTTAAAAATATTGATATAACTATCGTCTAATTTTTGTAAAAAGGTCTTTGGTAGGACATCAATTTTATCAATTGTCATACGGTTTGCAAAAGCCAAATTATAGCGTGCATCTTTGTTATTGGGATTTAATTGTAAAGCTTTTTCGTAATAGTAAATAGCTGGGGCTACTTCGTTGAGCTTGTAATAAGCATTAGCAATATTGTAGTATAAATCGGTTGAAACAGTATTTTGTGATTCTATTTTTTTATAGATGTCTACAGCCTCTTTATAAGCCTCTTTCTGATAAAAATTATTGGCTTTTACAAATAAGCTATCGGGTGTTTGAGCTATAATTATATTGCCTATCAAGATAAAGAAAACGACTAAAAGGTTTGTTTTAGATTTTAATATTTCAGAAAATTTTATAAAAATTGTTTCCATATTAAAGTTGTTTGTCTAATTGGGCGATGATACTTTTGGCACGGTTGTAGTCTTCTTTCATTTTCACTTGTGTAGAAGGCGTATAGCGCGCAAAATCAGAATCGGTTAGTAAAGCAATAAAAGCATCAATATGTTCTTGATTTATGTTTCTTTCTTGTAAAAGTGTTGCAATTTTATCTTTACTAATTTCTGATGTTTCTACATGTAAAGTGGCTTTTAAATAGTTGTGAAAAGCTTTTTCTAGGGCGATGTAAAAAGCTTCTCTATTACCCATTTCCTTTTTAGCTTTTGATAAATATTTTCGGGCTAACTTATCGGCTTTACGACGTTTATTACCCAGAACATCATTGGCACGTTCTTTTTGTTTTTTGCCGATGATAATTGCCATTGGGATAAAAATAAAAGGCAGTAATAACCACATATAAAATTTAGAGCTACCAAAAAATACAGGTTTTTCGGTATCGGTAAAATTGGTTTTAGTGTGTAAATAACGAATATTACCGCCGTTGTATTTTATATCTTGTTTATTTGAAACTATAGCCGTATTTCCTGGGTTTTTTCCGTAAGGGGCATCAATTAAAATATCTGGAGCATTTATGATGTGGTATTTTTTATCATCGGGGTTAAAATAAGAAAAAGCAATTGAAGGGATTTTGTACTTCCCTTTAAATTGGGGTACAATAGTGTATTGGTCATATATCTCACCTTGCATACCTCTTAAAGTCGTTCTTATTTTTTCTTTGTGTTCGGGTTCATAAACTTCAAGTCCGTTAGGAGCAGTTAGTTTAGGTAAATCAATTAATTTTAAGTTGCCACGTCCTTGAACTTTAATATTTATTTGAGCTGTTTCATTCAGTTTGAGTATATTTTTTTCGGCAATAACTTTAAAGTTATAATCGCCAACAGCGCCATTAAAATCGGCAGGTTTCCCTTCAAGAGGTAATTGTTTTACATCAATTGTTCTTTTACCAGTTGTAACAACATAATTTATATTGTTGTACATCATATTGCCAAACAAATCACGGCGACCAATAGGTACGCCTGCTGTGATTTCGATTTCCATAGGATCTAAAATAAGCTTGCCCGATTTTTGTGGAATCAAGACCGATTTTTTAACCACCACATATTTGTGAGGTTGCCCCTGATAAGTGCCTTGTTGCACAACGAGTTCTTTTACATCTATATTCTGATTCCAGAAACCATTAAAAGCAGGCGATTGTGTTTCGCGTGTATTTCTTACACTTACTTTATTTACATTGACAAAAAGTTTATAAACCACACTAATGCTTTGACCAACATAGGGCTGTTCATTAGATATTTGCGCCACTAAATGAATGTTTTGTGAAGCGATATATCGCGGGTCATTTACATCTTTAGGAATAGCAATGGCATTGGTAACTGTTACTTTTAATGTGTTGGATTTTAGGGTGTTTCCGTTGTATTCAACACTAGCTGAGTTAATTGTAAGTGTCCCTTTTTTGATAGGCTGAATAATATAAGAGTAAGTTTGTGTAAATGATGTTTTGCCATTAATCATAGCAAAATTTGTTGCTTGACTTGGCCCTGCTAAAACGGTGAAATTTTTAAATGATGGTGGTGTAAAATTATCACCGCCTTGTTTATCTATGGTAAAATCTATTTTAAGGCGCTCGTTTAAACCGACCTTAAATTTGTTAACAGCAGCCTTAAATGTTACTTGCGAAAAAGCAACATGTGTAAGCAGTATTAAAAATGTTAAAACAATAAATTTTTTAGTTGTCATCATCAATCCTTTCGCTTTGCAAGTAACATAAAATAATTATAAAACTACCAATCTTTTGCACGCCTTACTTTTTTACCTTTAACACGTTTGGCGTTCATTTTCTTTTGTGTTTTTTTCTCTTCGTTATTCATAGCCTCTAACAACTGCTTCATTTTTTGAGGCGACATTTGTCCCTTTTTTGGTTGTTGCGGTTGTTTTTTCTTGTCTTTATCGCCTTTGTTATTTTGGTCTTTCTTTTTATCTTTATTAGGGTCTTTTTTATCCTTGTCTTTG
>CAZMBM010000163.1:0-3891 GCA_964564475.1 uncultured Flavobacteriaceae bacterium
ATTTATTATTTAGAAGCCTTTGGCGATTATGTTAAAATACATTTAGAAGATAAATTTGTACTGACAAATAGCACTCTTTCTAATATTTTTAAAAAGCTTACTGATACAGATTTTAAACAAGTTCATAAATCTTTTATCGTAAAAATGGTTAAGATACAAGCGATAGAAGGGAATTTAATACTCTTAAAAAATGCTAAAATCCCTATTGGTCAAAAGTATAGATTAGAGTTTATAGAAAAGTTCAGAAATGGCTAGTTTCCTAAACTCAAACTTTCAACTGTAGCAATATCTTTACAATTCTTCACATACAGCACAACTTTCTTTTTATTGGCGATGCCTTCAATCCAGTAAAAACGACAGGGTTTTATACGCGTTTTACTTTTAGAAAAGTCAATAGTACCGTTTGATAAAATTTTATTAATAGACGTACTGTCAATACTTAAAGTCTCCATTACTTGTCGTGTATCAGCCGAAAAATGAAGCGGCTTTTCTCTAATGAGTTTTAAAATTCGCGCATTGGGAAAATACTCACAGCCGGCATTCTTACCATTTAAAAAAAATATGAGTAAAGTGATACCCATAACAAAACCAACACCATAAAAGCCTATACGTTTACCTAAAGTCATATTAAAAAATTAGAAGATTTATGTCTCTAAAGGGAATATTAAACCAGTCAGCTACTGTTTTGTTAGTCAAAATGCCATGGTAAAAATACATGCCGTTTTGGAGACCTCTATCAAAGCGAGCCGCATTTTCTATACCACCTAACTCGCCTATATTTAGCAGATAAGGAGTGAAAAAATTACTGATAGATATAGATGACGTCCGCGAATATCTCGAAGGGATATTAGGAACACAATAGTGTACAACGCCGTGTTTGGTATAGGTAGGTTTGCTGTGTTTGGTAACCTCCGAAGTTTCAAAACAACCCCCTCTATCTATACTAACATCAACTATTACTGCGCCTTCTTTCATTTGTTTTACCATTAACTCAGTAATAATAATAGGCGTACGTGCTTTACCACGAATAGCACCAATCACGGCATCACAACGCATAAGTTGTTTTTGTAGGGTTTTGGGTTGAATGGTAGAAGTGGCTACCATATTACCCAAATTGTATTGTAACTTTCGCAGTCGGGTGATAGAATTATCAAATACAATTACTTTTAATCCCAGTCCAAGGGCTACCCGTGCAGCAGATTCTCCTACATTACCGGCACCTAGCACTATAAGTTTACTTGGATACACTCCGGCAATATTGCCAAGAAGTATACCATTACCGTTATTACAAGTACTGAGAAGTTCTGCAGCAATGAGTACAGAAGCTGTTCCGGCAATTTCACTTAAGCTTTTTACTATAGGATATACCCCGTGTTCATCTTTTATATAATCAAAAGCTATAGCGGTAATGCGTTTAGAGGCCAAGGCTTCGAAATAAGATTTGTTTTGTGTTTTTAACTGCATGGCCGAAAATAAAACACTTTGCGGATTAATCATTTTTATCTCTTCAAGAGTAGGGGGTTCTACTTTTAAGATAATATTACTTGAAAAAACAGTTTTTGTATCGTAAGATATATCTGCACCGGCATCGGCATAATCTTCATCGGAAAAATTAGCACCGCGTCCGGCACCTGTTTCAAGGAGTATTTTATGACCGTTACTCACCAAAGCAGAAACGGCATCGGGTGTTAAACAGATACGTTTTTCTTCTAAAAGTGTTTCTTTAGGAAGGCCTATTCTGAGCGCTCCTTTCTGTTTGAAGACTTCTAGCATTTCGGGTTTGGGTAGAAGTTCTTCTTTACTAAAAGGTGAAAACGGCTGTCCCATAATGTTAGTTTTTAAAGGTTAGGGTACGCGTGCCATCAGCATTTACAGTGATATAAATTGCAACAGCGTTTAAAGGTACTAAATTTTCTATTTTATCGGGCCATTCTACAAAACAGTAATTATCAGAATAAAAATAGTCGTCAATACCCATATCTAAAGCTTCCTCTTCTTTTTTAATACGATAAAAATCAAAGTGATACAGTATATCCCCTTGATGGGAGATGTACTCGTTTACCAACGAAAAAGTGGGTGAGCTCGTCATATCTGTAACCCCTAATTTTTTTACCAATGTCTTTATCAGAGTGGTTTTGCCACTGCCCATAGAGCCGTAAAGCAGCCACACTTTAGATTGTATAAGGGACAAAAGTTCTTGTGCTACTTTTGGTAAATCTTTTTCAACGAAAGTAAATTCCATAACTTTTAACTGACCTATAAACTTATTTTTTAAACTTGGAAAACACCTAAATTGAACTTTTTTTCGATGGGAGCATGGTTGGCCGCTTCAATCCCCATACTAATCCACTGCCTGGTATCTAATGGGTTAATTACGGCATCAGTCCAAAGTCTGGCCGCTGCATAATAAGGAGAAGATTGGTTTTTATATTTATTTTCAATCTCTTGCAGAAGCTTTTCCTCTTGAGCTTTAGAGATTTTTTTTCCTTGTTTTTTCAAAGTGGCAGTTTCTATTTGCAAAAGGACTTTAGCGGCTTGCTGACCGCCCATAACTGCCAATTGAGCGCTGGGCCAAGCAATGATTAATCTGGGGTCATAGGCCTTACCACACATGGCGTAATTACCTGCGCCATATGAATTGCCAATTATAACGGTAAACTTAGGGACAACCGAATTACTTACGGCATTTACCATTTTAGCCCCGTCCTTTATAATACCACCGTGTTCACTTTTACTACCCACCATAAACCCTGTGACATCTTGTAAAAATACAAGGGGTATTTTCTTTTGATTGCAATTGGCTATAAAACGCGCTGCTTTATCGGCACTGTCTGAATAAATAACACCGCCAAATTGCATTTCGCCTTTGGCATTTTTAACAATTTTTCGTTGGTTGGCCACTATTCCAACAGCCCAACCGTCAATTCGGGCATAGCCACAAATAATTGTTTTACCATAATCTTTTTTATATTCTTCTATCTCTGAGTTATCAACCAAACATTTAATTATTTCCAGCATATCGTATGGCTGATTTCTCATACCGGGTAAAATACCTAAAAGATTGTTTTGGTCAACTTTAGGTTTTACAACTTTATCACGATTAAATCCGGCTTTGTCATAATCGCCTATTTTGGAAACGATATTTTTAATTTTATCGAGAGCATCATAATCATCCTTAGCTTTGTAATCAATGATACCACTAATCTTTGTTTGTGAATTGGCCCCGCCAAGCGTTTCGTTATCAATAGTTTCTCCAATAGCCGCTTTTACCAAGTAACTACCGGCTAAAAAGATGCTGCCTGTTTTTTCGACAATTAAAGATTCATCGCTCATAATGGGTAAGTAGGCTCCGCCGGCCACACAGCTACCCATTACGGCAGAAATTTGTGTAATACCCATACTACTCATAACAGCATTGTTTCTAAAAATGCGTCCAAAATTTTCTTTATCGGGAAAAATTTCGTCTTGCATAGGTAAAAACACCCCGGCAGAATCGACCAAATAAATTATTGGCAAACGGTTTTCAATGGCTATTTCTTGGGCACGTAAATTCTTTTTTCCCGTTATGGGAAACCAAGCACCTGCTTTTACGGTAGCGTCATTGGCTACCACAATACATTGTTTACCTTTTATATAACCAATTACAACAATAACGCCTCCGGCGGGACATCCGCCTTGAGCATCGTACATGCCATCTCCTGCAAAAGCCCCAATCTCAATAGCGTTTGAATTTTTATCTAGCAGATAATCAACACGTTCTCTGGCTGATAATTTACCGGCTTCGTGCTGTTTTTTAATGCGGATCTCACCACCGCCACCATAAATTTTTAGCAGACGTTTTTTTAAATCGGAAAGTTGAAGTTTATGAATATCTTCATTTTTGTTAAAGGC
>CAZMBM010000164.1:0-3830 GCA_964564475.1 uncultured Flavobacteriaceae bacterium
ATAACTTTATCGTGCTGGTAACCACTGTATTTTAGTTTTTTTCCGGCAAAATAAAAAGTTCTGTAAACGTCAAATCCCACATAATCATTTGGATTTTTAACGGTTTCTAAAATTTCTTTCCTAAGTTCGGGAGTTACGCGTTCATCGGCATCTAAAACATAAATCCAAGGATGCTTGGCTTTGCTAATAGCAAAGTTTTTCTGACTTGAATAATCGTCAAATACACGCTGAATTAAGGTAACTTTGTGCTTTTTGACCAAGCTGATAGTTGCATCGGTACTGTACGAATCAATAACTATAATTTCATCGGCAAAACCAACAGATTTAATAGCATGTTCTATGTTTTCTTCTTCGTTTAGCGTAGGAATTATAGCGGTTATCTTCATCAAACAGCAACGTTATATTCGCGTAAAGCGTTGTTTAAGGACGTCTTTTTATTGGTACTCTCTTTGCGTTTGCCTATAATTAAAGCACAAGGTACTTGGAAATCTCCTGCCGGGAATTTTTTAGTGTAGCTACCCGGTATCACAACCGACCTAGCGGGCACAACACCTTTCATTTCTAACGGTTTATCGCCCGTAACATCTATTATTTTTGTAGAAGCGGTAAGTACCACATTGGCTCCCAAAACCGCTTCGCTTTCAACACGCACCCCTTCTACCACAATACAACGTGACCCTATAAAAGCATTGTCTTCTACAATTACGGGAGCCGCTTGTAATGGTTCTAAAACACCGCCTATACCCACACCACCACTTAAATGCACATTAGCACCAATTTGGGCACAACTGCCTACCGTAGCCCAAGTATCAACCATAGTGCCGCTAGAAATATAAGCCCCAATATTGACATAACTGGGCATGAGAATAACACCTTCTGAAATATAACTGCCATAGCGCGCCACCGCGTGGGGTACTACGCGAATACCTTTTTCTTTGTAACCTTTTTTTAATGGAATCTTATCGTGGTATTCAAAAATACCGGCTTCTAGAACTGCCATTTTTTGTATAGGGAAATAAAGTACCACAGCTTTCTTAACCCATGTATTTACCTCCCATCCGTCAGAAGTTGGTGAAGCCACACGCAAGGTTCCTTCATCCAATTTAGCAATAACGTTTCTTATTGCATCTTGCGTAGCACCATCACTTAAAAGACTGCGGTCGTCCCAAGCTTTTTCTATCTTATTTTTCAATGTATCCATAAGGGAGCAAAGATAAATAGGTCTTTTAAAATATCTTACATAATTCTTTATTTTTAACACATAAACCGTAATTTTGTCGCAATTTTAAAAACCATGGCACGTATATTGGCACTAGACTACGGTAAAAAACGCACAGGTATTGCTGTAACAGACACCTTACAGATAATCGCCTCGGGCTTAACTACCGTAGATACAGCTGAGCTAATTGGTTTTATAAAAGACTATATCGACAAAGAAAATGTAAGCTTAATTTTGTTAGGAAAACCCCTGCAGATGGATAATACACTCTCAGAAAGTGAAGCCTTAATTCAGGCATTTTTGCCACAATTAAAAAAAACAGTCAAACCCATCCCTATAAAAAGGGTTGACGAGCGGTTTACCTCTAAAATGGCTTTTCAGACAATGATAGACAGTGGTTTAAACAAAAAACAACGCCGCAATAAAGCCTTAGTCGATGAAATTAGTGCCACCATTATTTTGCAATCTTATTTATATTCGCAAAAAAAATAAATTCTATGAAGTTACCTATAATAGCCTATGGCGATAAAGTTTTAAGAAAAATTGGCGAAAATATTACCCCCGACTACGAGGACTTAGAACAATTAATTGCCAATATGAAAGAGACTATGTACAATGCTTTTGGTGTGGGTTTGGCCGCACCTCAAATTGGTCGTGCCATAAGATTATTTATTATAGATACCACTCCTTTTGCCGAAGATACTGAACTTGATGAGACAGAAAGAGCTTTTTTAAAAACCTTTCAAAAAGTTTTTATCAATGCTCAAATTATAGAAGAAACAGGCGAAGAGTGGATTTTTAACGAAGGCTGCTTAAGTATTCCCGATATTAGAGAAGATATTTCTAGAAAAGACACCATTACCATAAAATACCAAGATGAAAATTTTGAGGAGCATACCGAAACTTTAACCGGTTTAGCTGCCCGCGTTGTACAACACGAATACGATCATATAGAAGGTGTTTTATTTACTGATAAAGTATCGTCATTAAAAAAACGCCTCCTTAAAAAGAAATTAGAAAACATCAGTAAAGGGAAAATAGATGTCGATTATAAAATGCGTTTCCCAAATCTAAAAAAGAGATAAATGACTTTAGACAAAATTATTGCTATTGCCGGAAAACCGGGACTTTACAAAGTACTCACCCACACCAAAGGACGTATTATTGTAGAATCTTTAACCGATAAAAAACGCTTCCCTGTTGGGACTAGGCAAACCATAAATGCCCTACAAGATATTGCCATTTATACCTATGACGAAGAAGTGCCTTTAAAAGAAGTATTGGTAACTATTTACAAAAAAGAAAAAGGCAAAACATCTGTCAACCCCAATGACAAAGCTGCCGTTTTAACCAATTATTTTAAAGACATTTTACCCAATTACGATGCCGAACACGTTTACACATCACATATTAAAAAAGTCCTTAAATGGTATAACGATTTGGTGGTAAACAGTTTTGATTTTGAAAATCTGACTAAAGAAATTGCCAACAGCAAAGAAAAATCTGTAGAAAAATAAACCCAATGAGTAAAAAAAACGCTACCGAAGCTTTTAATCGTCTTTTAATTATAATGGACGAATTGCGTGCACAGTGCCCTTGGGACAAAGCACAAACTTTTGAAAGTCTGCGTGCGTTAACCATTGAAGAGACCTACGAATTAGCCGATGCCGTTATAGAAAACAACCCCTCCGATATTAAAAAAGAATTGGGCGACTTACTGCTTCATATTGTTTTTTATGCCAAAATAGGCTCAGAAACCCACGATTTTGAGATGACCGATGTGATAAATGGCATCTGCGAAAAACTTATTTTCAGACATCCCCATATTTACAGCGATGTAAAAGTAGCCGATGCCGAAGAAGTCGAACAAAATTGGGAAAAACTCAAACTAAAAGAAGGAAAAAAATCGGTTTTACAAGGTGTCCCTAAAGGCTTACCGGCTTTGGTAAAAGCTTTTCGTATTCAAGAAAAAGTGTCGGGTGTTGGCTTTGACTGGGACAATACCGCTCAAGTTTTTGACAAAGTAAAAGAGGAATTAAACGAGTTACAAACCGAAATAAATACCGACAATAAAGATAAAATAGAAGCTGAATTCGGCGATGTGCTTTTTTCACTCGTCAATTACGCCCGCTTTTTGGGAATTAACCCCGAAAATGCTTTAGAACGTACCAATAAAAAATTTATAAAGCGTTTTAATTTCATAGAAAAGGCTGCTAAAAAAAATCAGAAACCCTTAAAAGACATGAGTTTAGATGAACTCAATGTGTTTTGGGATGCGGCTAAAAAATTAGACTAAATAATGACGCCATGACCATAAAAGATATTACCGCTTATTTAGAAAAATTAGCCCCGCTTAATTTGGCCGAAGCGTTTGACAATGTAGGCCTTTTGGTAGGCACATACCAAACAAAAGTTACCGGTATTTTGGTTACCTTAGACTGTTTAGAATCTGTTGTTGATGAAGCCATTGAAAAGGACTGTAACCTTATTGTAAGTTTTCATCCTATAATTTTTGACGGACTCAAAAAAATTAACAACACTTCTTATGTAGAGCGTGTTGTAACAAAAGCCCTTAAAAACGATATTGCCATTTACAGTATGCACACAGCAT
>CAZMBM010000165.1:0-3758 GCA_964564475.1 uncultured Flavobacteriaceae bacterium
ACTTTTTATAATTTTCATATTTGTGTTAAGATTTAGAGCAAATTAAATTGTTATATATTGATTGTTTCCAAGGTCTCTAAATTTTGAATTAGTAGGTGATAAGATTCATTTGAGGGGGTAGTCTTATTATACCCAAAACCTTACTCCGCCCGGAGTAAGGTTTTTTTATGTTTTATAAAAATGGGGGATTTTCCTATATTATTTAGGGGTATTATAAGTACTTCTTTATAATATATTTAAATGATATTTGAGACATTAAATAGTTTAATTATGAAGTTAAAATCTATTTTGAAGAAAATCAAATTTTATTATAAAAAGAATAATTTTGCCGTTTCTATAAATTATAAAGGTCATCCCTTATCTGCAACGGGAAGTACAGAAGATTCAGTTATAAAATCTTTAATGAATTTGATGAATTTTGTAGACTATATCGAGGCTAAAAAAGTTGAAGAAAATAGAGAAATAGCTGAAGCTATTTAAGTTTTATTTACTGAGATACATTTTTCTACGCGAATACAATTCGTAAAACTGGTCGTCTTTCAAATCATCTATAAATAAAATACTTTCACCAGTCGATTTCATTTCTGGTCCTAAATTTTTATCAACATTCGGGAATTTATCAAACGAAAAAACAGGTTGTTTAATGGCAAAGCCTTTTAATTTTGGTTTAAAATTAAAATCTTTTACTTTATTCTTTTTAAGCATAACCTTTGTTGCATAGTTCACATAAGGTTCATTATAAGCTTTAGATATAAAAGGAACCGTTCTTGATGCTCTAGGATTAGCTTCAATAATGTAAACCATATCATTTTTAATGGCAAACTGAACGTTTATGAGTCCAACTGTTTTTAAAGCTTTAGCAATTCTTACAGTGTGGTCTTTAAGTTGCTGCATTACAAAAGCGCCAATATTAAAAGGTGGTAATGTAGCATTTGAATCACCAGAATGGACGCCGCAAGGCTCTATGTGTTCCATGATACCTATTATATATACATCATCGCCATCACAAATAGCATCGGCTTCTGCTTCAATAGCACCATCTAAATAATGATCTAACAAAAGGACATTATTGGGTATTTTTCTGAGGATATTTACGACGTGTTTTTCTAAATCGTCCTTGTTTATAACGATTTTCATGCCTTGTCCGCCTAAAACATATGACGGTCTTACAAGGATAGGGAAATCTAAAGTATCAGATATAGCGAGTGCTTCTTCTGCAGAAGTAGCCGTTCCAAATTCGGGAAAGGGAATTTTTAAACTTTCTAAGAGCTCAGAAAATCGGCCACGGTCTTCTGCTAAATCCAGTGCTTCAAAACTAGTTCCCAAAATTTTAACGCCGTATTTTTCTAATTTTTCAGCCAATTTTAAAGCTGTCTGACCTCCTAATTGTACTATGACACCAATGGGTTTTTCGTGACGAATGATGTCATAAATATGTTCCCAGAAAACAGGTTCAAAATAAAGTTTATCAGCAATATCAAAATCGGTTGAAACTGTTTCGGGATTGCAATTAATCATAATGGTTTCATAACCACATTCTTTAGCAGCCAAAACGCCGTGTACACAGCAATAATCAAATTCTATGCCTTGTCCAATACGGTTAGGACCAGAGCCTAAAACAATGACTTTTTCTTTTTTGCTTACAACAGATTCATTTTCAGGAAAAGAATTACCATCTATCGTCATATCATTCTCAAAAGTAGAGTAGTAGTAAGGTGTTTGTGCGTTGAATTCGGCAGCACAAGTATCTACTAACTTGTAAACGCGTTTAACATTTTGTTCTTCTCGTTTTTTGTAAATCTGACTTTCTAAACAGCCTAACATATGTGCTATTTGACGGTCACCATAACCTTTTTGTTTAGCTTCTAACAATAAAGGCTTTGGTAAAGTTTCTAAAGTGAATTTAGAAATTTCTTTTTCTATTAAATAAAGTTCTTCATATTGTTTTAAAAACCAAAAATCAATTTTAGTGAGCTGATGTATTTTTTGGAGAGACATACCCATTTTAATGGCGTCATAAATTACAAAAACACGATCCCAACTAGGGTTTATAAGCTTGTTTATAATAGTGTCATAATCTTTGTAACCTTTGCCATCTGCACCAATACCGTTGCGTTTTATTTCGAGCGATTGTGTCGCTTTATGCAGGGCTTCTTGAAAAGAACGACCAATACCCATAACTTCACCAACCGATTTCATCTGTAAGCCAATGATGCGCTCAGAGCCCTCGAATTTATCAAAATTCCATCGTGGGATTTTAACAATAACATAATCAAGTGTAGGTTCGAAAAGAGCAGAAGTCGTTTTGGTTATCTGATTTTTGAGTTCATCTAAATGATAACCAACAGCTAATTTAGAAGCAATTTTTGCAATGGGATACCCCGTTGCTTTAGAAGCTAATGCCGACGATCGCGAAACCCGTGGGTTAATTTCTATGGCAATTAAATCTTCATTTTCATCAGGGCTTAATGCAAATTGTACGTTACAGCCGCCCGCAAAATTACCTATAGAACGCATCATTTTTATGGCTAAATCACGCATACGTTGGTAAGCCGTATCACTTAAAGTCATAGCAGGGGCTACTGTAATAGAATCGCCTGTATGAATGCCCATGGGATCCATATTTTCTATGGTACAAATAATAATGACATTGTCGTTTTTATCGCGTAAAAGCTCTAATTCAAACTCTTTCCACCCTAATAAAGCTTTATCAATCAGCACTTCATGTATAGGCGAAGCTTCTAAACCACGCTGTAGAAGTTTGTCAAAATCTTCTTTTTCGTAAACTATCGAAGCACCAGAACCGCCTAATGTATAGGATGGTCTTATGACTAATGGAAAGCCAAATTCTTGGGCAATTTCTTTACCTTGTAAAAAGGAAGTCGCTGTTTTACTAGGCGCTTGAGGTACGCCAATTTTGTTCATTAATTTTCTGAATTGTTCGCGGTCTTCAGTAATTTTAATGGCATCAATATCAACACCAATAATTTTAACATTAAAATCATTCCAAATCCCTTTGTCTTGTGCTTCAATACATAAATTTAGAGCCGTTTGGCCACCCATTGTGGGTAAAACAGCATCAATTTTATGCTTTTTTAGGATTGCTATTATAGATTTTGTAGTAAGTGGTTTTAAATAAACATGATCTGCCATTGTGGGATCAGTCATAATGGTAGCAGGGTTAGAATTTATGAGAATAACTTCTATACCTTCTTCTTTTAATGAGCGAATAGCTTGAGTACCTGAATAATCAAACTCGCAAGCTTGCCCAATAATAATAGGGCCAGAACCTATTATAAGTACCGATTTTAATGAAGTGTCTTTTGGCATGATGTTTATTTA
This sequence comes from uncultured Flavobacteriaceae bacterium, assembly GCA_964564475.1. Lineage (GTDB taxonomy): Bacteria > Bacteroidota > Bacteroidia > Flavobacteriales > Flavobacteriaceae > CG1-02-35-72. The sequence goes on from CAZMBM010000165.1 coordinate 3,343, forward strand.
TTACAAAGATTTAAAATATACCTCAGTCTAGAAAGAAAAGTTTAAATAAGTTATTAAAAAGATATAAAAAAAGGTGTTACTAATAAAAGTAACACCTATTGGTATATTATAAAATAGTTTCACTATTTTTTTGGTCTTGGATTTGATGAAACACTTAGTTTAGCACGTCCTTTAGCACGTCTTCTTGCTAAAACTTTTCTGCCACTCACACTTGCCATACGTTCTCTAAAGCCGTGTTTGTTTCTTCTCTTTCTTTTTGATGGTTGGTATGTTCTTTTCATTTCTTATTGTATTCTTTTTAAACTAAATGTGTTGACTAAAAAAGTCCGGCAAATATACAAAGACTTTTAGGTTTGACAAACTAAAATTATAAAAAAAGATGAGAATTTTTTATAAGGTTTTACAAATATAAAAGT
>CAZMBM010000166.1:0-3559 GCA_964564475.1 uncultured Flavobacteriaceae bacterium
AATACCTATGGTAAATAAAGAGGCAAGTATAACTAAGACTATAAAATGAACACTTATTTCATTTTGAACCTTCATAAAGTCAACTTTCATAATGCGTTCCATATAAACTTGTGCTACACCGGCCACACCAAAAGAAATGGTCATGCCTATCATACCTATGTTAGAGAGCCAAAAAGCCATGCGACCTCTTGAACTGTCATAAAATTTTCTACCTGTCATATTGGGTAGAGAATAACTTATAATAGCAAAGACTATCATAGCGTAAGCACCCCAAAAGGCTAAGTGACCATGCATAGCGGTGACGAGTGTCCCGTGAGTGTATAAGTTTGTTTGAGGTAATGTGTGTGCAAATCCCAACAAGCCCGCTCCTAAAAATGAGACAATTGCCGAACCAATTGTCCAGTATAAAGCAATTTTATTTGGATGCTTTTTCTCGCCTTTTCTGTACATATTTACAGCGAACAAAGCCATAGCCAAAAAGGCCAAAGGTTCTAGGGCAGAAAAAACACCTCCTACGATTAACCAAACCTTGTTAACACCGATGTAATAATAGTGATGTCCGGTTCCTAAAATTCCCGATAAAAATGTCAATCCAACAATTACGTACAACCATTTTTCTATAACTTCGCGGTCAACACCAGTTAGTTTTATCAATAAGAATGACAAAATACCACCCATTATGAGTTCCCATACACCTTCTACCCATAAGTGAACAACCCACCAACGGAAAAAAGAATCTAAAACCTGGCTGTCAAAAGGAATCATACCCGGTAAATAGAGAAGGGCTGCAAATAATAAACCCATAGACAATACTAAAGCTGTTGTGGTTTTGCGTTTACCTTTAAATAAGGTTGTTAAAATAAGCCCCAAAAATAAGAGGACATTTACAACCACCAAGTAATCTAGTGGTCTGGGTATTTCTAAAAATTTACGTCCTTCCCAATAGTTAAAGTGGTAGCCAACAATGGCTACTACACCAACTATAGCCAAACTGATTAATTGTACATAGGCTAATTTTACGCTTACCAGTTCTTTTTGTGCTTCTTCGGGTATAATATAATAAGCGGCTCCCATAAACCCTGAGAGTAACCACACTACCAATAAGTTTGTATGAACGGCTCTAGCGGTATTAAAAGGAATAATATCGTGTAATCCTTGAAGTCCTATGCGGTCAAACCCCATAATAAATCCATAAATTATTTGGAGTGTTAACAGTAGCATTGATAGTGCGAAAAACCAATAAGCTACTTTTTGTGATTTATATTTCATGATGATTAGTTTTTATTTTGTTTGAGTTTGTTTTTAGCTAAGGGTGAGACCACTCTGTCAAATCCGTTTAAGTCTATATTGCCTATCCATTTAAAAAAGGCAACCATATCTTCTGCGTCAGACTCAGACATTTTATAGGCTACCATTTTCCTGCCGTTGGGTTGCCAAGGTACAGGCGACATTAATACAGCTTTTATATAGCCGGCGCCTCTGCGTTCAATTACTTTTGTTAATTCCGGAGCATAATAGGCGCCTTCGCCAAGTATTGTATGACAGCCCATACAATTGTTTTTCTCCCAAATTTTCTTACCTCTAATTGTCTGGGCAGTGAGGTCTTTGCGGTTTGTTTGATCTTGAGCAGCCGAAAGCGAGTACACAGTTAATCCGATAAATATCAAGAATGTCACAACTGTGCCTCCTAAAAAAAATGCTCGTGCTTGTTTTTTTGATAACATGTTAAATAAATTTAAGTTAATTAATACAGATAAAAAGACCTATATATCTTATTTATAAACAAAAGTATTCTAATTGAGAATTCTCAGATATGACATTTATCAGTTTTTAAAGTTTTTTATAAAAAAATGTTAATTCAGACCCTTCTATTTTCATAATACCAAATAAATAGAGTGTATTTAGTAGATAAATAGTAAAATATTTTTTTTAATATTTTAAATATAAAGCTTTGTATTGGTAATCTATAATGCCCTTGTATTTTTCGAGCACATCGGCACCAATGATGCCATTTATAGGAAGTGTGTTATGTTCTGTTAAAGCGGTATTAATATGCGATAAATCTATTACTACCAAAGTTAAAGGGGTTATTTTAAATCGTTTTATAATTAAAGTATTAGCCGTAGCTATTTGGGTATTTATATTTGTACTGCCCGCACCTGCGGCTTTTTTATCGGTTTGTTCTAAACTGAGGTTAAATAAACCTATTTCATCTAAACCTACACAAGAATTTGAAGCGCCGGTATCTATAATAAAGCGTCCTTTAACACCATTAATTTTGGCATTGATAACAAAATGATTACTAAGTGCTTTTTGAAGTTTAAAAAATATATAATTCTTATCAATTAAAAACGATTTTAAAGCATTCATTATTAAAGAACGGCCTTAAATTGATTTAAAAAGCGAAGGTCGTTTTCATAAAACATACGGATATCAGGTATTTGATACAATAACATCGCAATACGTTCTATCCCCATGCCAAAAGCGTATCCCGAATATTTATCGGCATCTATATTGGCGTTTTTTAGAACATTAGGATCTACCATGCCACACCCCATAATTTCTAGCCAACCTGTTCCTTTTGTGATTTTATAATCGGTTTCGGTTTCAAGCCCCCAATAAATATCAACTTCGGCACTGGGTTCTGTAAAAGGGAAATAAGAAGGACGCAATCTGATTTTAGATTTGCCAAACATTTCTTTGGTAAAATAGAGTAGGGTTTGTTTTAAATCGGCAAAAGACACATCTGTATCAACATACAAGCCTTCTACTTGATGGAAAATACAATGCGAACGCGCCGAAATATCTTCGTTTCTAAACACGCGTCCCGGAGAGATTGTTCTGATAGGTGGTTTGTTAGTTTCCATATGACGCACTTGCACAGACGATGTATGCGTACGCAATAAAATATCTGGATTTGTAGCTATAAAAAACGTGTCTTGCATATCTCTTGCCGGATGATATTCTGGTAAGTTTAAAGCTGTAAAATTATGCCAATCGTCTTCTATTTCTGGACCTTCAGAAATGCTGAATCCAATTCGGTTAAAAACATCAATAATTTTGTTTTTAACGATGCTAATAGGGTGGTGTGCTCCCAAAGAAACAGGTTCGGCAGGTCTGGTTAAATCGCCGTAAATATTTTTTTGTGTATGCGTGTCTTCAACAGCAGCTTTAAGAGAGGCTACTTTGTTTACTGCCGAATTTTTTAACACATTTATAGCCTGACCAAAAGCTTTTTTATGTTCGGGAGCGACTGTTTTAAAAGCCGCAAAAAGCTCATTCAAGTGGCCTTTTTTGCCTAAAAAGGCAATTCTAAATTGTTCTATTTCTTCAACTTTAGTGCTACTAAAACTGTCAACCTCATTTTGTAATTGGGCTACTTTTTCTAACATGTCTTTAAAACCTAAATTAAAGGAGCAAATTTACAGTTTTTATCCTATTAATCAGATATAATTTTTTTCAAATCGTTTGTTGTCACTATGTTCTGTTAACTACCTATCTCAATCGATTTCGCTAGCAAAAAATATTTAAATTTTTTGTAAAAAACGAATTAAAAGAT
>CAZMBM010000167.1:0-3490 GCA_964564475.1 uncultured Flavobacteriaceae bacterium
AATGTAGGTTGTGTGCCGTCAAAAAATTTAATCCGTGCTGCCGAAACAGCTTATCACGCCACACATTCTAATTTTAAAGGTATTAAGCCAAAAGGTGTAGATATTGATTTTAAACAAATTATAAAAGACAAAAAAGAGCTTGTAGCCTCTTTACAACAACATAAATATTTAGATGTCGTTAGTGATTTTGAAAACTTAACCCTGTTAAAAGGTTGGGCAAAGTTTGTAGATGATAAAACTATTATTGTCGACAATAAAGATACTTATACGGCTATAAAATTTTTGATAGCTACCGGAGCAACCACAAATATTCCAAACATTGAGGGTTTAAATGAGATAGATTATTTAACCCATGTTTCGTTATTCGATTTTGAAGAAAAACCGGAAAGTTTAACCATTATGGGGGCGGGTTATATAGGCTTAGAAATTGCTATGGCTTATAACAGATTAGGAGTTAAAGTACGCATCATCGAATTTACAGACCGTCCTTTAAGAAGTCAGACTAAAGATATTACAGATGTTTTAGAAACGCAAATGAAAAGCGAAGGCATAGAATTATTGCCCAACTTTAGAGCCTTTAAATTCGAAAAAAAAGGAAGTCGTACAATTATTCACTGTAAATGTCCCGATGGTTCTACAATGCAACTTGTAGAAAAAGGTAAAATATTAGTCGCTACAGGCACCAAACCCAATACTTCAAAATTAGGACTTGATAATATCGCCTTAAAACTTACTGATAGCGGTCATATTTTAGTCAATGAAAAAATGGAAACCAACCTTACAAATATCTATGCTGCCGGCGATGTTGCCAATACACCCGCCTTTGTTTACACCGCTGCATCCGAAGCAAATACAGCCGTTAGCAATGCTTTTACTGACGATAATAAAACTTTAGATTACAGTTCATTGCCTTGGGTGGTATTTACCGACCCGCAAATTGCAGGAGCCGGAATGGATGAAATAGAAGCCGAAGCCAAAGGTATTCCGTTTGACGTTTCTAAACTCGATTTATCAAATGTACCAAGGTCATTAGCAGCACAAGATACCAAAGGATTTATAAAACTCATTCGCAATACCGAAACCGATAAGTTAATAGGTGCCAGGGTCATTGCGACCGAGGGAGGTGAATTGATTCAACAATTGAGTATGGCCATAAAATATGGCATTAGCGTCAAAGATTTGGCCGAAAGCTTTTATCCTTATTTAACTTTAGGCGAAGGCATTAAATTAGCGGCCATAACCTTTGGAAAAGATGTCGCCAAATTGAGCTGTTGTGCAAGTTAATATCTAAAAATGGCAAGACAAATACATAAACTTCCTACAGACCTTGTTTTAGACATCAAAACCCGTCTTAAAACTTTAAGCGGTCAGCTTAACGGCATTGTCAAAATGTTAGAGAGGGGTAAAGAGCCCGAGCAAATTGACATTCAGTTTAAATCTGTTGATAAAGGGCTACAAAAAGCGCACTATTTATTGTTAGACGAGGTCTATAGAAAAGCCTTGGCAATTGGTATTGTTAAAGCAGTTGATTCTTGCCCCGGAAATTGTGGCAATGAAGACAAAATAACTTATCTTAAAGAAGAATTCCCCAATATCGCTTTAAGCGATTTAACCGATAAACTCAAAGAAATTCAGGCTATTGAACAAGGCCTAAACGGCTACAACAAAAAAAAGTTGTAAAAATATTTGTTTACCCCCTCCCTATAGGTTTCATCTTTGTGTTCGATTTAATATAAAATCATTAAATAATGAAAACGCAAGTTGAAATTTTTACGGCCGGATGTCCCATATGTGAACCCGTTGTGCAGTTAGTAAAAAATACCGCCGGCACTCATTGTGATATTACCATTCACAATTTAACAGAAGAGCCTAATGACGCCGTTTACAAAAAATACAACATCAAAAAACTTCCTGCTGTGGCTGTGGATGGCAAATTGTTAGATTGTTGTAAAAACATCGAAATCACAAAAAAAGATTTAATTAATGCCGGTATTGGCATGTGTTAAACTATTTAAAAATTAAAAAACTACCATCATGAAAAAATTATTTAAAACAATGCCTTTTACCGTTTTTGTATTTGCCGTTTTATTGTTCGGTCAAGTCGTAACTGTTAAAGCACAAAGCCAATCAGACCGTGTTTATGTTAAGATTGAAATAAACGGGATGGTTTGTTCTAATTGTGCCTACGGTATGGAAAAAGAATTAAAAAAAGTAGCCGGTGTTGAAGAGGTAAAAATTCAGCTTAAAAAAGGAATGGCTTATATTGCTACACCAAAAAAACAAAAACCATTAAAAGAAGAATTGGCTTTAATTGTTACTAATGCGGGTTTTACTCCGGGTAAAATAGAGTACAGCAACAAGCCTTTTATAATTAAAGAAGCCGTCCAAAGTGAAAAAAATTAACACCTTAAAAACCGACATCACCAGCGTCCTGTCGTTATTTACTTCATTTTCAACTCTTTTATGCTGCGCTTTACCGGCTTTGTTTGTAACCTTAGGTATGGGAGCTGTTGTGGCCGGATTGGTATCTGACTTGCCTTTTTTAAGAAGCTTAAGCCTTTATAAAGAGTGGACTTTTTCTATTGCCACTTTACTAATTGCCTTTAATTTTTGGTTGGTTTACAGAAAAAAACCGCAAGATACTGTTTGCGAAATTTCTGAGAATGGCGAAGAAACGGCTTGTGATACAGCTTCCCGCTGGTCTAAAGTTATATTGTGGCTTTCGGCGGGGCTTTTATTTATCGGTTTTTTTATGGCGTTTTTGGCACTGCCTCTAATGCAATTTTTAGACAAGTAATATTATGAAAAATAAATCTTATAAACTACCCTCAGATCTTGTTTTAGACATCAAAACGCGTCTTAAAACATTGAGCGGACAACTTAATGGCATTGTAAAAATGCTAGATGACGGCAAAGATCCCAATCAGATTAATATTCAGTTTAAGTCTGTTGATAAAGGGCTTCAAAAAGCCCATTATTTGTTGCTAGACGAAGTCTATAGAAAAGCTTTGGCCATAGGTATTGTTAAAGCAGTTGACTCGTGCCCGGGCAACTGCGGTAACGAAGATAAAATAGACTACTTAAAAAAAGAGTTCCCGAATATCGCTTTGAGTGATTTGACCGAGAAGCTTAAAGAGATACAAGCCATAGAAACCCGTATAAAAATGTATAATGAGAAAAATGAGAAGTAGGAAATTTTTAATCCTAACGACAGGAATTCTTTTAATGTCTAATTTTGCTTTTGCTCACGAACCCATTTATGGTTTAGGTCCCGAGACCTTACCTAAACACCTCAACGCCATTGAATTTGGAACTTTGGTAAGACAAGGACAATTAGAATATACTATAGGTTATGGTTATGGTATAACTCAAAATTTAACGGTACGTTTAGATGCTACAACCAGTCGTAATAATGCTACTTACGGTATTCAAGAGACAACAATTAAAACAAAAATTGCGCTGTGGCGAAAATTCTCTCCCGGCGTTTTAA
>CAZMBM010000168.1:0-3411 GCA_964564475.1 uncultured Flavobacteriaceae bacterium
AGGTTCGAATCCTGTCGCGATCACTTTTAAACATTCGTTTAAATCCAAATCCCTGCAAATCATATGATTTACAGGGATTTAGTGTTTTTTGACTATTGTATTATTTGATTTAATTTGGTATTTTTGGTCAACAAATCGGTCAACAAATTATTTTGGTCAATTTTGTTGACTTTTAAGGGTTAACTGACAGTAAAACAGTATATTAATAAATTTAAAATTCACTGGTTTTAACCCTAATTTGATATTTTGCGGTCAACAAATCGGTCAACAAATTGCTGTCTTAACCTGAGTTGATTTGACTTTCATCTTTATAAATGTTTAATTTAAAAGATGATTATTATGAAAACATCAGCTACTTTTTCTATCCTTTTTTGGATAAACACATCACGTACAAAAGAAAATCAAGCAGAACTTTATGCCAGAATCACCGTCAATCAAAAACGTGTAAATTTTAGTTTAAAACGTAAGGCTGAAATTAACTCTTGGAATAAGTACAAATCAAGAGTAAAACCAAGTGACCCTAATGCCACTTTAACAAACCGTTATTTAAACCAGGTACAAAACCAATTGTTTCAATGTTATCAAGAATTGAAAGCCGAAAATCAACTGATAACGCCTCAAGCTATTAAAGCACGGTATTTTGGCGAGGATCAGAACCATAAAACTTTGAATGAACTGATGACTTATCATAATGAAACGATGCGAAACAAACTTAATGAGGCCACAATGCGTCATTATAAAACTTCACAAAACTATTTAAAGAAATTTGTAAAGACTCACTACAAATCTTCAGATATTTTCCTAAAAGACCTCAATTACGCATTTGTAATCAATTTCGAAATGTTTTTAAGGACTTACAAACCTAGAGATCACCAAAGAAAAATTGGCCATAATACCATAATGAAACACATTCAACGCCTCCGTAAAATGGTCACGATGGCCTATCATTTAGAATGGATTGACAGAGACCCTTTTATAAGGTTCAAGCCGACTTTTGAAAAACACCAACGCGAATTTCTTAACGAAACCGAATTACAAAGAATTGAAAACTTTAGCTCTGACTTTAAGCGATTAATCTTGGTTAAAGACCTTTTTATTTTTAGCTGTTATACAGGGATTGCTTATGTAGATATTATGCACCTGACTAAAGACAATATTCTTATAGGTATAGACGGCAACAAATGGATTATTACCAAACGTCAAAAAACGGGAAACCCAATTAAAATACCCATACTAGACAAAGCGCAAAAGCTCATCGATAAATACAAAAACAATATCAGAGCCGATGTTACCGGAACATTATTTCCCGTCTTATCCAATCAAAAACTCAACAGCTATTTAAAAGAAATAGCTGATATATGTGGTATTAAAAAGAATTTAACCTTTCATATGGCACGTCATACTTTTGCAACAACCGTTACCTTAACCAACGGGGTACCTATTGAAACGGTATCAAAACTTTTGGGACATACAAAATTGGCAACCACACAAATCTATGCTCATGTAATCGAAAGTAAAGTCAGCCAAGATATGGCCGCTTTGCGAAGCATTTTAAGTAAAAAGAATAATAATCCACAAAAGCAGTCAAAGCAAGGGTGTTAAAATATTCTCAATAAATCGCGATATTTTACACTAAAGATTATTAAATTTGTGATAATTCAAGCTTTTTGCTTATTAATACTAATTTTTTAAACCTTAAACCCAATGAATTTAAGCTAGGCTAAATTCGGCATTAATACTAGCATACCCCCCTCTCTCTGGCATTTTTTGACGAATGACTTGCCCGCTTTAATTTGTATTTTGTTATATGAATGATATCGTCAAACTGATTGATGATTATTCCAAAAACCTCAAAGAAATTGGAAAATCAAATTGTGAAGATACCATCAAATTAGAACAAGGTATCGCCATCTCAAGACAAACTTTAAACCAAATGCGTCTCAAAATTAGAAGCCGGCGGTTTATCTCTAAAAAAGCAGAAATCAAATTTTTTAAACATCAAAAACCTTTTGTACACTCGCGGCTGATTTACTTTATCCACCGTCACAATTTCCATTCAGACAAGCCCAAATCGCATACCAACGAACAGCGGAAATACATCAAAAGTTTACTCAAAAAGCTGGAAGCCAAAAAAAGTAAACACACCGAGTTTTACCGTTATTACGAAAATGACGACAATATTCTTGACAGTGCTTACTTTTTACGGGGTAACGAACAACTCCAAATCTTTTTTAACGGCGAATATATCGACACAGACCCTGAGTTTTCTACAAGTCACGATTATCTGGCAGCCGAAGTTTTGGCTTATGGCTTCCTGACCCGTTATTACAGTAATGAACTTGAAAAAATTAAAATAAAAGCATCGCAACAAATTGGTAAGGAACAAAAACCCCCTATTTTAAATCACATTAAGTGGACAGCCTCTAAAACCGACTTGGTAGAGCTTGTATATGCACTCATTGCTTCCGGAGCCATTAAAAATGGTGAAGTCGAAATTAAAAATGTTGTCAAAGCGTGCCAACTAATATTTAATATCGACTTGGGAAATATCTACAAAACCTACACCGAAATTAAGGCACGCGACAAAGACCAAACAAAATTTCTGGATTATCTTAAAATGTGCCTCATTAAAAAAATAGATTTAGAATACGCAAAAAATTAAAACATTTAATTACAGTCTCTTACAGCTTTTAAAATGTTAAAATTCTTCGGAGTTACATCCAACTACCGAAAAGCATTTAAAGCCCCTTTTTACCCCAAAAAAGACCTCATTTAGAAGGGTATTTAGCCCTTTGGATACTATTTTTAACAACTGTTTGCATTTTTTGCAAACCATTTCTTCCGGTTTAAAAAACTGATTTTTATATATAGTTGTATAACAGATTTTTAGCCTTTTTTAAATGTTAAATTTTTTCGGAGTTACGTCCAACTACCGAAAGATTTTCAATGCCTTTTCTGAGCTTTGTACTGCGAAAGTCAAATCAATTTTATGTAAAACAAACAAGAGGCACCACTTGACCAACGACGCCTCTGTTTAATTAGTAACCTTTAAATTATGTCACATGGCAACAGAAATTATCACATTAGACGATCTGAGAGATTTCAAAATGGAAATACTCGACCAAATCAAAGATTTACTCATCAACCGCAATCCGGGCATGTCAAAAAAGTACCTCAAATCATCCGAATTGATGAAAATGCTTAAAATCAGTCCCGGCACACTTCAGAACCTGCGTATCAACGGCACCCTGCCGTACACAAAAATAGGCGGGATTATTTTTTACGATGCCGAAAAAATCCAAAAAGTGATGGATGACAACCTAATCGATAACTCTATGTAACACCCCGCCTCATTTAAACTAAACCACTATGGACTGCAAGTCCATAGGTTCAAAAAAGAAAGAATGAAAT
>CAZMBM010000169.1:0-3376 GCA_964564475.1 uncultured Flavobacteriaceae bacterium
AATAAAATAAATAGCAGTCTTAACGAGGAGTGCTGATGGCTATCAGTACGACGTGCTTATCTCTTGAACATTGCTGTTATCATTGTTACTCTAAATTAGTGATACGATGACTGCCAGTCATCGTATCAATTATATTCAGATCTTCACTCTGGGTGAAATCCTAAATTATAATTATCAGTGCTAATCATAAAAAACCCGCGTCATCCCTGCCTACCGGCATGAAGGAGCGTTCTATTAAAATTAATATTTACTGTACCCCACTCGTCTTAATAACAAAAAAAGCAAGAGGCAACAAAATTAAAATGGCAATCATAACAGGATTCCAAATATTGCGAGGTGTTGATTTTAAATCCTTTGGCATTTCTTTGGCACTGTAATAATTTAACAAATAAACACCCAATAAAGAAGAGGCCACACTTATTAGTGGTGATGTTGTTTTAAATGTACTAAAAACCAACATTTGAAGCAATGAATACCCCAATCCCGCAAATAGAAACATACGCGCTGTTTTTACTTTTTTGAGTTGCATAAAATTCAGTGCTACTAAAATACCGGCTCCCAAAACAGAAAACAATATACCAAAAAAAATGATGAAGTTGGGAGAATACAGGGCAACCGAATCTTTTGTTAAACTTTCTTCTTGACGCTGTTCAGAAGTGTTTTGATTGCTGAGTTTTGCCCGTAAAGCACTTGCATTGTCGGTTAAAATACGGCGTTTTTCGAGCTCACACAAAGCCGCTAAAACAGCCTCTACTTGATAATCAGCATAATGATTAACATATTCAAGTAGTTCGACCTCCGATTTAGCCGGCATAGATTTACTGTAGTAATTTTCTATAGTCATGCCGTAAAGTTAACAATTTTTATACTTATTATACAGCCCTTTTCCCGCTAAAATAAGAGGTATGCTTTTGTCTATCCGCGCCAAAACTGTCGCTTCGCGTTTGGCGTCACCAATGTGTAAGGCATACTCTTTTTGACGGCCGGGCGTTAAGGCCTTATAAGCCTTTTTTAAGTCGCTGTTTTTATTTAAATCTTATTGAAAAAGGTTTGGTATTTTAACACTGAGATTTTTAACGGTTTAAGACCTTTGCCTAGTTTGTCGTTATCTACAGCTTCTAAAATACAGGCTTTTTTCATAGCAATTATTTTAGCTTGTTTAGCCAATTTTTAGCATCGACAAAAGCCTGTAACCACAGACTCACCTCATCATTCCTGTCCTGTGGATAATACGCCCAATTCCACGGGAAAGTTGAGCGTTCTAAATGCGGCATCATTACCGTATGACGGCCGTCATCTGATGTTAAAATAGCGGTGTTAAAATCCGATCCGTTAGGATTGGCAGGGTAGGCCTCATAACCGTATTTACCCACAATATTATAGCGATTTTCATCGTAAGGGAAACTGAATTTCCCTTCGCCGTGTGCCGCCCAAATACCCAGTCTGCTTCCGGCAAGGCTTTTTAACATAACCGAATTATTGTCTATAATCTCTACCGATGTAAAATTACATTCAAATTTACCCGAATCGTTGTGTAACATTTTGGGCTTTTCGGTATGATTGGGCGTAATCAAACCCAATTCAATAAACAACTGACACCCGTTACACACACCTAAAGAAAGTGTATCTTCTCTGGCAAAAAAGTTATCTAAAGCCTTTTTGGCTTTGGGGTTGTACAAAAACGAGCCCGCCCAACCTTTGGCCGAGCCCAAAACATCTGAATTAGAAAAACCGCCCACAGCCACAATAAACTGAATGTCTTCTAAAGTTTCGCGCCCACTGATTAAATCGGTCATGTGCACATCTTTTACGTCAAATCCGGCCAAGTGCATGGCATAAGCCATTTCGCGCTCAGAATTGCTGCCTTTTTCGCGAATGACGGCCGCTTTAGGACGTATGCCGTCTTTGCGAGGGAACGCAGTGACCGAAGCAATCTCTTTATTGCTAACGGAGACCCTTCGACTGCGCTCAGGGTGACTTTCGGCGTTTTTATTTGCTATGACGTCTTTTAACTTTCCTGTAAATCCTTTAGGAAACACAAATTCTAAAGGCTGGTTTTTATAATTGTCAAAGCGTTCTTTGGCTTTGGTTTTACCCGATTGGTATTGGTCTAACAAATACGATGTTTCGTACCAATAATCGCGGTATTGGGCAATATCAAAATTAAAGCTGTTCTTTTCGTTTTTAATATTCAAAGTTTTGTTTTTTAAAGCTTTACCGATGTAGGTAAAGTCAATGCCTTCAGTATTTAACAAGGTTTCAAAAGCTTCCGGCTGAGAGGTTTGAATCACCAATCCCGCATTTTCGGCAAACAGTATTTTAACGCTGTCTTTTTCGTTTAAAGCACTTAAATCAATTTGTGCGCCCAGATTTGTATCGGCAAAACACATTTCTAACAAACAGGTTAATAAACCACCGGCCGACACATCGTGTCCGGCGCTTATAAAACCTTTATTAATACAGGTTTGAACAGTATTAAAAACCTTTTTAAAATAGGCAGGATTTGTAATATCAGGCGTCTCGCAACCAATTTTGTCGAGGGCTTGGGCAAAGCTCGACCCGCCCAATTTAAAGCTGTCTTGCGACAGGTTGAGATAGTAAATTTTATTGTTTTCGGTCGTTTTAAAAACAGGTTCCACCACCTTGGTAACGTCAGAGCAATGCGCCCCAGCCGATATGATAACCGTCCCCGGTGCGATGATTTTTTCATCGGGATATTTTTGCGTCATTGAGAGGGAATCTTTGCCTGTTGGGATGTTGATACCCAAATCTATGGCAAAGTCAGATACCGCTTTAACAGCCTTATACAAGCGGACGTCCTCACCTTTATTCCGACAAGGCCACATCCAATTAGCAGAGAGCGAAACCGATTGTAATTGTTCTTTTAAGGGTGCCCAAATAATATTAGTCAGAGACTCGGCAATGGCATTACGTGAGCCGGCTTCTACATTTATGAGGGCACTTAGCGGGGCGTGTCCAATAGCGGTGGCCATACCCTCTTTTCCTTTATAATCTAGTGCCATAACCCCCACGTCATTTAAAGGCAGTTGCAGGGGGCCGCAGCATTGTTGTTTAGCGACTTTACCCGTTACACAACGGTCAACTTTGTTGGTGAGCCAATCTTTACAGGCCACAGCTTCTAATTGAAGCACGTTTTTTGTATAACGGTAAATATCAGCTATTTGATAGGATAAATCGCTGTATTTTTTAGGGATGCTTTTATCGCGCATCACTGTTTTAGGTGAACTGCCAAACATATCGTCTAAGCTCAAATCAATAGGATTTTTACCTTCTTTTTTTGAGGTGAATACAAAACGATTGTCATCTGTTACCACACCTACTTCATAAAAAGGCGCCCGTTCGCGTGCGGCTATTT
>CAZMBM010000170.1:0-3367 GCA_964564475.1 uncultured Flavobacteriaceae bacterium
CTACCAAAGATTCTACCATTCGCATGGTGTTTTGATAGTGTACATTATCGTCGCCGGAGCCGTGTACCAGTAAAAATTTTCCTTTGAGTAAATCGGTAAAGTTAATAGGCGAATTGTCATCGTAACCCGAAGCATTTTCTTGAGGTGTTTGCATATAGCGTTCAGTATAAATAGTATCGTAAAAACGCCAAGAGGTAACAGGCGCTACAGCGATAGCCATTTTAAAAGTATCGGCCCCTTTGGTAATGGCTAAAGACGCCATATAACCCCCAAAACTCCAACCCCAAATACCAACGTTATTGGGGTCTATGTAAGAGCGTTTTCCCAATTCTTTGGCGGCTTCTATTTGATCTTCTATTTCGTATTTTCCCAATTCTTTGTAGGTTACTTTTTTAAAGGCGGCTCCTTTTAATCCGGTACCACGCCCGTCAACACAGGCCACAATATAGCCTTGTTGGGCGAGCATTTGATACCAATAATCATTACTGCCACCCCAACGGTTGGCCACACTTTGCGAGCCGGGGCCTGAGTATTGGTACATAAACAGCGGATAGGTTTTGTCGGGGTCAAAATCGGCCGGTTTTATCATCCACGCGTTAAAAGTACCGTTTTTGGTTTTTAAGGTAAAAAATTCTTTGGGCGAAATGGTGTAATCTTTAAGTGTTTCAGACAGGGCTTTGTTATTTTGTATCACTTTTAAAACTTTTCCCGAACGGGCATCGTTTAAGGTATAAACATAAGGTGTCGTCGCATCGGAATACGTGTTGATGTAATAGTTAAAACTATGGCTAAAAGCAGCGCTGTTACTACCCGAATTTTTTCCTAAACGTTTTTTGTGTTTACCATTTAACGAAATGCTGTAAATAGTGCGGTTTATAGAACCGTCTTCTACAGATTGATAATAAATTTTTTTATTTTTAGGATTGTAACCGTAATAATCGGTTACCTCCCAAGGGCCTTGGGTAATTTGATTTATGAGTTTCCCTGATTTGTCGTAATGATAAATATGGTTAAACCCGTCTTTTTCGCTCGTCCAAATAAAACTGTTGTCTTTTAAAAAGGTCAGATTATCTGTAATGTCTATATAAGCGGCGTCTTTTTGGTTTAAAACAAGTGTCGATTTAAGCGTGTTGGTATCTACAAAAATAAGGTTCAGATTGTTTTGATGACGGTTTAAAGTGGTCACACAAAGCACATCGGCTTCTTGTGTAAATTGCATCCTTGGGATGTAGTATTGGTCTAAGTTACCCAAATGTACAGCTGTTGTCTTTTGGGTTTTCAAATTGTAAAGGTGTAAACTGACTTTAGAATTGTTTTCGCCGGCTTTAGGGTATTTAAAAGTCACCTTTTTGGGATATAATTCTTGGCCGTAATGCATCATTGTAAATTCGGGCACATCGCTTTCGTCAAAACGCATAAAAGCAATTTTATCGGAATGGCCGCTCCACTGAAAAGCGCGTACAAATGCAAATTCTTCTTCGTAAACCCAATCGGTTATACCGTTAATAATACGGTTCTTTATGCCGTCTGTGGTAACTTGTGTAGTAATACCCGACAATAAATCTTTTACAAATAAATTGTTTTGATACACAAAGGCTATTTTTTTGCCGTCGGGCGATAAGGTAGGTTCTTGAATTTGATTTTCGAACACTAAATCGAGTTGTTTTGTCGTGATATTATACACATAAAATGTGCCTAAAAAAGAATGACGGTAAATTTGTTGTCTGTCGGTTCCTAAAAGAATCAGATTTTCATCGGTGCTAAAAGAGTAATTGTCAAAATAAGGCAAGGCGGGTAAATCTTTACTATCTACCAAGGTGGCCACTTTTTCAAGCGTTTTATAGCTGTACTTGTCAATTCGGGTACTGCGCGTATTGTTGTCAAAATTTAGAACAGTATAAAAATCGCCTTGTGTCATAGTGTTCAAAGCATTCATATACTCAACACTAAAAGTATTATTGGCCCAAATATCCTCTAAGGTGATATTCTTCTTTTGAGCGCCGACAATAGCGAAGCTCAAAAGGAATAAAACGGTTAATTTTTTCATAAAACAGCGTTATTTTTTTTTGAAGTCCAAGTTTACTAAAATTTGGGCACATAGGCTATTATTTAGGGTTTAAATTGTGCTTTAAACCGCTAAATTTAACACTTTAAAAAGTAGTATATTTGTAACGGAGTAAAAATCAAAAGCACACATGTCAAAAGCTGTTTCGGGGTTTTCTAAGCTTTCCAAAGAAGCCAAAATAGACTGGTTAAACGATGCTGTTTTAAGTTCTTGCCCCGATTTTAAAAAAATAATTCACCAATACTGGAATACAGACACAGAAATTCAAGCCTTACACGACGATTTTATTGAAAACACCATCTCTAATTTTTATCTGCCTTATGCCGTAGCACCCAATTTTGTTATTAATGGCCAAAAATACGTCATTCCTATGGCTATAGAAGAAAGCTCTGTGGTGGCAGCCGCAGCTATGGTGGCCAAATTTTGGAGCAAACGCGGGGGCTTTAAAGTACAAGTTCTTTCTACAATAAAAGTTGGGCAAGTGCATTTTATGTACGCCGGAGATCAAGACAAATTAAAAACGTATTTCGATAAAATTAAACCGCAATTATTTAAAGCGACATCAGATATAACCCAAAACATGTCTAAGCGTGGGGGTGGCATTTTAGACATCGTTTTACGCGATAAAACAGCCCAATTAAAAGATTATTACCAACTCCACATCAGTTTTGAGACCAAAGACAGTATGGGCGCTAATTTTATCAACTCGTGTTTAGAAAAAATAGCCCAAACATTTAAAAAAGACGGCATCAAAATAGTGATGAGTATTTTGTCTAATTACGTCCCCGAATGTTTGGTCCGTGCCGAAGTCAGTTGTCCTGTAACCGATTTGTACAAAGAAGAGGCCTTATATTACGCTCAAAAATTTGTGGAAGCCGTAAATATAGCGGAAGTAGAACCCTATCGTGCGGTTACTCACAACAAAGGTATTATGAATGGTGTTGATGCGGTGGTTATAGCTACGGGAAACGATTTTCGCGCTATAGAAGCCGGTGTGCATGCCTATGCGGCACGCAACGGACAATACAAAAGCCTGAGTTTTGCCGAAATTAAAGACGGTGTTTTTAAGTTTTGGATAGAATTACCTCTAGCCGTAGGCACTGTTGGCGGTTTAACCGCTTTGCATCCTTTGGCAAAAATTTCGTTGGCACTGTTAAAAAACCCATCGGCTGAAAAACTTATGGAAATTATAGCGGTTGCCGGATTAGCGCAAAACTTTGCCGCTCTACGTGCCTTAACCACAAAGGGCATACAACATGGGCATATGAAAATGCACTTTACAAATATTTTAAATCAGTTAAA
>CAZMBM010000171.1:0-3235 GCA_964564475.1 uncultured Flavobacteriaceae bacterium
AAAAACAGCGAGCTCAACCGCCTTTCTGTAAATGATTTTAAAAAAACCGCTAAAACCCCGCTGATTGTTATTTTAGACAACATCCGCAGTTTAAACAACATTGGATCGGTATTTAGAACATGTGACGCTTTTGCCATAGAAAAAATATATTTATGTGGTATCACGGCACAGCCGCCTCATAGAGATATTCATAAAACGGCATTGGGCGCTACAGATTCTGTAGATTGGGAGTACGTCGAAAACATTTTGACATTACTAGAAAAGCTGAAGGACAATGATGTAAAAATAGCCGCTGTTGAGCAAGCCCAAAACAGTGTGCTTTTACAAGATTTTAACCCTGTGTCGCAACAAAAATGGGCTGTTATTTTTGGTAACGAAGTCAAAGGTGTTCAGCAAAACGTGGTCGATGCCTCAGATTGCTGTATAGAAATTCCGCAATTTGGCACCAAACATTCCTTAAACATTTCGGTAAGTTGTGGCGTGGTGCTTTGGGATTTATTTAAAAAAACACGACTTTAGCAAACCAATTAATCAGAATTTATGGGCAATCAATTTGCGTTTTATTTTAAACAAGGGCTGTTTCATGTTTTAGACTGGTCGGCCTATGATCATATTTTGTTTTTGGTAGCCTTAGTTGTTGTTTTTACACTAAAAGATTGGAAAAAGACACTGTGGCTCATCACTTTTTTTACCATTGGACATACCCTTACTTTGGCTTTGGCGGCCTATAACGTCATTTTTGTTAAAGATACTCTTGTAGAATTTTCAATAGCTTTAACTATTGCCATAACCGCCCTGTCTAATTTGTTATTTCAAAAAAAGAATTCGGGAAACCTCAATTTAAACATTGTATTTGCTTTGGTTTTTGGATTGATTCACGGTTTGGGCTTTTCGAGCTATTTTAAAATATTGGTAGGGAGAGAGGCCGATAAAGTTTTACCACTCATTTCATTTGCTTCGGGTGTCGAAGTATCACAAGCTATTTTGGTAATTGTTTTATTGACATTTACCTTTGTCGGCTTGAACATATTTAAAATATCAAAACGCGACTGGATTACGATTATTTCGGCCATCGTTTTGGGCATTACCATACCCATTTTATACACCCGAAAATTTTGGTAACTATTTAACAACAAGACAAATTTAAAAACCTTTAATTTACCGATAAAATGCACACAGATAAAAAACAATTACGCTACGATACAGCTTATATAAAAATGGCTTTAGAATGGGGTAAATTGTCGCGCTGCAAACGCAAGCAAGTAGGAGCCCTTATCGTCAAAGATAAGATGATAATTTCCGACGGTTATAACGGCACGCCTTCGGGTTTTGACAATTGCTGTGAAGATGCCGAAGGTAAAACCAAGTGGGAAGTGCTTCATGCCGAAGCCAACGCTATTTTAAAGGTTGCCGCATCGTCACAGTCTTGTAAAGGTGCCACGCTCTATATTACCTTGTCGCCTTGTCGTGAGTGCAGTAAACTCATTCACCAAGCAGGGATAAAACGTTTGGTTTACAGCAGAGGGTATCGCGACACTTCGGGACTTGATTTTTTACAAAAAGCAGGTGTAGAATTGGTGAATTTAAAAATAGAATAAAAAAAATAACCTGATTGTCAGATTGACCCTGCCTGTCACAGGCACAGCGTCGTCGAAATCTTACAATTTAAACATTACAACTTATTTCGTGAACAAATTAAAAACATATTTACCCTTAATTATGGCCACCTGTGTGGCTTTGGGAATTGTATTAGGCAGTTATTTGAACTTTAACAAAAGAACAGTCGCTTTTTTTGGATTGCCCAACAAAAGCGAAGCCAAAATAAAACGCCTCATCAATTACATACAATACGATTATGTAGATAAAGTCAATACCGACAGCCTTCTAGATATGGCCATTACCAATATGTTGAGTAAACTCGACCCGCATTCGGTATATCTGCCCGCCAATAAACGCAAGCAAGTTGACGAAGAAATGGATGGTAAATTTGTGGGGGTGGGTATTCAGTTTTTAATGTTTAGAGATTCGTTAACGGTTTCTAAAGTTATTCCAAATGGGCCCAGTGCTAAAGCAGGACTCTTAGCCGGAGATAGAATTTTAACAGCCGATAAAGACACCCTTTACGGGAAAAAATTAAAGAACACCCAAATAATTAAAACCTTAAAAGGTAAAAGTAATACTAAAGTTGTCTTGGGGATATACCGGAAATCAACAGATAGTTTTTTTACAACAACCGTTACCAGAGGCGAGGTCCCTATTAAAAGTCTCGAGGCGGCTTATATGATAAATGATTCCCTCGGTTATATAAAACTCAATAAATTTTCGGCTACCTCTTATACTGAATTCCACAGCGCTTTAATTAATTTAGAAAAACAAGGCATGAAAGCTTTGGTGTTCGATTTGCGCGGCAATCCGGGCGGCTATTTACAGATAGCCATTAAAATAGCCGATGAGTTTTTAACCAAAGGACAACTTATAGTTTCTACAAAAAACAAGGGGGGTCGCGTAGAAAAATCGTTTGCCACAGCCAGAGGCGATTTTGAAAACCACAAAGTATATGTTTTAATTGATGAAAGTTCGGCCTCTGCCAGCGAAATTGTAGCCGGCGCTTTGCAGGATAACGACAGGGGTATTATTGTGGGCCGCCGTTCGTTTGGTAAGGGTTTGGTACAGCAAGAAATGAGTTTGGGCGATGGTTCTTCGGTACGTTTGACAACTGCCAGATACTATACTCCTACAGGACGCTCTATACAAAAACCCTATAATCACAAAGGCAATAAAGGGTATTTTAGAGAATTTGAAAAACGTTTTAACAATGGCGAATTGACAAATGCCGATAGTATAAAAGTGGTCGATTCGCTAAAATTTGTCACACCAAAAGGTAAAGTTGTGTATGGCGGTGGCGGTATTATCCCCGATGTTTTTGTCCCTATCGATACGGTGGGCTATATAAATAACCTCTATCTAAACAGTCTCAATAATTTTGTCTTTGATTATGTAGATAAACACCGTGCAGACTTTAAAGGTATAAGTTTTGGAGATTTTAAAACCGGTTTTGATAAAGACGATATAATTTTTAAAGCCTATCTGAAACGTTTAGGGAAATTTGTAAAACCCCATAAAATACCTAAAAAACAAATCAAGTTTTATTTAAAAGCTTTTTTTGCCCGTGAATTGTTTGACACGAATGCTTTTTATAAAATCTATAATCAACATGATAAAATGATTGAGAAAG
>CAZMBM010000172.1:0-3219 GCA_964564475.1 uncultured Flavobacteriaceae bacterium
TGGTTTTGGTTGCTACGGTTAGGGGTATTCCGCAAATATATTACGGTAGCGAAATAGGCATGACGGGTAATAAAAACCAAGGCGATGGCGATATTCGTCGCGATTTTCCAGGAGGATGGCCTCAAGATACCCATGATGCTTTTACAAAAGATGGCCGCAATGACACACAACAAAAATGGTTTTCTTTTACTAAAAAATTGTTGAATTGGCGTAAACAGAACCCGGCCGTTCAGACAGGTAAATTTATCCATTACGTGCCACAAAATAATGTGTATGTGTATTTTAGATATGACGATTCTAAAACTATAATGGTTGTTTTAAATAACAACGCCAAAGAACAATTAGTATCCTTAAACAGGTTTTCAGAAAATCTAAAAGGCTTTACAAAAGGTACCGATGTTCTCTCAGGCAAAAGTTTTGACTTTACAAGTACAAATATTAGCGTAAAAGGCAAAACGCCCCTAATTATTGAATTACAATAGCTTTAAAATGGTGTACCTCAAAAGGTTTTTTTTCGTTGTTTTATTAACCTGTTTTTCTTCTGTAAATGCGCAAAACAGTCAACGTATTTTTAAAAGTTTTACAAACAGAAATACCCTTGTTAAAATCGCAACAAATGAAGGGGTTTACCTCATAAAAGCCTATTCCGATAAAATAATAGAAACGTCGGTTATACCCCTTGACGAAATTTTTAATCCCAAATCTCAGGCCGTTATTTTAAAACCAAATGGCACCGTTTTTTCGGTTAAAAACAAAGGAAATATCATCACTTTAGCCACAAAAGGACTTTCGGTAAAAATCACCAAAAAACCGTTTCAAATCACCTATTATTACAAAGACAAAGAATTGATTTCTGAACGTAAAGGTTATTTAAAAACCGATAAGTATCAGATTTTAGATTTTAATTTAACATCCGACGAAATTTTATACGGTGGTGGCGCACGGGCTTTACCTATGAACCGCCGTGGTTATAAGTTGCAACTGTACAACCGTGCCCATTACGGCTACCAAACCCATTCTGAATTGATGAATTACACCCTACCCTTGGTGTATTCGTCTAAAAAATATGCCGTGCATTTCGACAATGCCCCTATTGGCTATTTAGATTTAGACAGCAAAAAAAACAATGCTTTGCAATACCAAACCATAAGTGGTCGTAAAACCTATCAAATTATCGCTAGTGATACATGGATAGACTTGGTTAACCAATACACAACATTAACAGGCAAGCAACCTATGATTCCACGTTGGGCCTTGGGTAATTTTTCAAGCCGATTTGGTTATCATTCAGAAAAAGAAGTTTTAAATACCATTAATACTTTTAAAAAAGACAGTATTCCCGTTGATGCGGTAATTATAGACCTCTACTGGTTTGGCAAAACCATTAAGGGTACTTTAGGAAACCTACAATTTTATAAAGATTCATTTCCCACGCCCAAAAAAATGATTCGTCAATTAAAAAGTAAAGGCATTAAAACAATTTTAGTGACTGAGCCTTTTATTTTGACCAGCTCAAAGCGCTGGAAAGAAGTAGTAAATGCCGACATTTTGGGCAAAAATAAGCAAGGCAAACCTTATGAATTCGATTTTTACTTCGGTCATACCGGATTGTTGGATATTTTCAAGCCATCAGGTAAAAAATGGTTTTGGAATATTTATAAAACTTTCACTAAAGATTACAGCGTGGCCGGTTGGTGGGGCGATTTGGGAGAACCCGAAGTGCATCCAAGTGATATGATTCACGCCACAGGTACAGCCGATGAAGTGCACAATATTTACGGCCATAATTGGGCTAAGTTGGTTTACGAGGGCTACCAAAAAGATTTCCCCGACCAACGTCCATTTATTTTGATGCGTGCCGGCTATGCCGGCTCACAACATTACGGTATGATTCCGTGGAGTGGCGACGTAAGCCGTTCATGGGGGGGCTTACAATCGCAACCGTCAATTGCTCTGCAAATGGGCATGCAAGGTTTGGCTTATATGCACTCTGATTTAGGAGGCTTTGCCGGAGCTAATTTAGATGACGAGCTCTATACGCGTTGGTTGCAATATGGTGTTTTTCAGCCTATTTACCGCCCACATGCCCAAGAAGAAGTGCCCAGTGAACCTGTTTTTAGAGAAGTCCAAACGAAAGCATTGGCTAAAAAATCAATAGAACTACGTTATCAATTACTACCTTACAACTATACTTTAGCATTTGAAAATCACATAAACGGAAGTCCTTTAATGCGCCCTTTATTTTTTGAAGAAACAGGTAATAAAACAGCTTTAACCAACGATAAAACCTATTTGTGGGGACACGAATTTTTAGTGAGTCCGGTAGTTAAGGCAGGGTTAAAAACCCAATCTGTTACATTTCCGTCAGACAGTAACTGGTTTGATTTTTATACCGATGTCAAAATTACCGGCGGGCAAACTAAAATGATTACTTTACACCGAGATTACATCCCCACTTATGTACGTGGCGGGGCGTTTATCCCAATGATAAAAACCATTCAGAATACAGAAGAATACAGTCTTAAAAACTTCAACCTGCACTTTTATTACGATGTTACCGTTGCTAAAAGTAAGGGAAAACTGTACAATGACGATGGTAAAAGCCCACAGGATTTTGAAAAGGGTCAATACGAAATCATCCGTTTTAACAGTAAAGCTAAAAAACAACATCTCGTCATAAATATAACAACCCAATTGGGCTCTCAGATGGCTTTTTCGAACAAAACGGTTAATTTAATCGTTCACAATATTGCTAAAAAACCAAAAAAAATAAAAGGTTATGATTTTAAGTGGTCTCCCAAAAATCATACTTTAACTATACCTGTTAGCCTCAATAACAGCAAGCCAAAAAACATAAAAATAAAATTATCCCGTTAATGAAAAAATACCTAGCCCTCATAATATTATTTTTCACGATAGCAGGTTGTTCTCAAGAAACCCAAAAGAAACAGGTTCTTTCTAACTCTGCTAAAAAACCTTTTATTTGGGAAAATGCCAATATTTACTTTTTATTGACAGATAGGTTTTATAACGGTGATACCTCTAACGATGTTAACTTTAACCGTACAAAAACAACTGCAAAACTGCGTGGTTTTGAAGGCGGTGATATTAAAGGAATCACTCAAAAAATAAAGGAAGGTTATTTTACCGATTTAGGGATTAATGCCATTTGGCTGACACCTGTTGTAGAACAAATTCACGGCATTGTTAACGAGGGCT
>CAZMBM010000173.1:0-3120 GCA_964564475.1 uncultured Flavobacteriaceae bacterium
TTTTTTACTGTCAGTTGTAAGAAGATAATAGACCGTCTTTTAAATACAAAGTTATATTTTTATAAATCCACTGTTCAAGATTACCACTATAATTTATTTTATCGGGCGCTCCCAAAGCATATTTACAAGCCTCTTTTGTCATACCGACAATCACACTTTCATTTAAAATTATTTTGTATTTATCGGGATATTTATTTTTTATTAAATTATAATCTGCTTCAGAAAGAGCCGTTTTTTCAAAATCATCTTTATAAACCAAAATTTTATTATTCATACTGTCTTTCAATACATATGAAATATTGAACAACTTATCGTCAAGGGTAACTTTATCTATTTCCCATAATTTTTCCTCTCCTGCGACAGCCTCAAATCCCATTGAAATATACACAAGGGGTGTTTTTAAACTTCGTAAAATGTATTTCTTTCCCAATGATTCTTTTTCTAATCTCTTAAAATAGCCTTCAATTAAAAAAGGAAAATATTGACTATTATTCGCATTATATATAAAGTAAACGGTATCAAGTTTTTTAGTATCCATCAATACCAATGCTTGCTTTTTAAATTTTGTTTTTATAATATTTTTAAGCAAGAAATAGCGGTTTGCCAGAGCGTTATAATCAGAAGAAATGCCTTTGCTGTGCTTATAAATATTAGGCGTGGCAAATTCAGATTTATTAGGGTTTATGATAAATTTCAAATATCCATTTTTTCTTAAATCAATAGGTTTGGGTTTTACAAATAACTTTTGCCCTATTAGAAGTTGGATCTTTTTACCCGGAAAATTGTAACTGCTGTCGTAAACACTTTTTACCGTTCTTTTTAGTATTTTTTTTTGAGGTGATGTTGTCGATGTAATATTTATTTGAGCACTAAGAATAATGAAGCTCAGTAAAAACAGAGGGAGTATTACTTTTTTCATAGTCAAAATTTAATATTTGGCATAAAGTTAGTGAAAAGTAAGTTATCTTAAGATAATTTGAAGGAGCCTTTTAATCTAATTATACATATTATCAATGTAATACATAGAAATACACCGCTACAAAATGACAAAAACTACCGAGCAACACAAAGACGTGAAAGATAGCATGATTATAATTTAAACTTTTAATACTGTACAAAACAGCCCCAAATGTGTATGCAATGCCGCCGGCAAAAAGCCACATTAAACCCTCAAAAGGCAGGTTATGTATCAATGGTTTTATGGCAAAAACAACAATCCATCCCATAAAGACATACATTATCGTTGATAATTTATCATATCTACCTATGTAAAAGAGCTTTAAAATAACGCCGCTTAAAGCAAAAAACCAGGTAACGCCAAACATAATCCATCCCGTAGTGCCGTTGAGTGTTACTAGAGTAAAAGGGGTGTAAGTCCCCGCTATAAGAACATAAATAGCGGCATGGTCAAAGATTTGCAAACGCAGACGCTGTTTGGGGTTTTTTGAACTGTGATATAACGTAGATGCCGTGTATAAAACAACCATACTTGTGCCAAAAATACTAAAGCTTACAATATGCCAAACGTTGCCGTCTAATGACGCTTTAATTACCAATAAAACCAAAGCCGCAACACTTAAAATTAAGCCAAAAGCATGTGAAAAGACATTTAATTTTTCTTCGAGTGGGGGATAATAGGTTACTCTTTCTGCCTTATTAGAACTCATAATAACATTTCAATTTAAAAATTAAATGTACTGTTTTTTACAAATCAAAAGACTTTTAGAGCAACAATAATCTAATCTTTTTTAACAGACGTTGTTTCTCGCCATTAGACATGGCAAAAGGCAGGCGAATGTAAATTAAAACGGCCTTTGTATAATTTTTAATTTTAAGCATCGGGGCTTCTAATTGTAGGCTGTAAAGATAAAATTCGATTAACAAGCCTTTACAGGATATTTCCCCTTTTTTAAATTTAAAATGTTAAATTTTTACCAAGTATAGGAAGGTGGTTTAATATTATTCATTCTTATGTACAAATTGGCCTTGGCTCTGTGATTGGCCATGTGATCTTGTACATAAAAAAGGGCAAAGGCGCGGCTTACGGTATTCCCACTGTGAAACATGACGCAGGTTTCGTCCAATTGCTTCTGTTCTATTGTGTAAATAACACCGGTTGTATAATCAAACCCTTCTTCCAGTAGCTTGATAATTTGTGCTTTTGTCATTTTAGAAGCATCAGGGGTGTTGGGTTTTACATCCATACCTTGTACATAGCGTTTGGTCAATAATTTAACCGTATGGGCAATGTGTACCATTTGTTCGGCAAAGGTTTTGCTTACTTCTGTGGGTTTGTAACTATAGAGGTTTTCGGGCATGGCTTTGGCTACTGCCAAACAATGTGAACGTGCTTCGAGCCAAACGGGTAAATACATCTTGGTAAAAGCCGTTTTAGGTATGGCTCGGTTTTGCGCAAAAGTAAAAATACTCATAAATAAAAATACAGCGCTAAACAGTGTCTTTTTCATATGGTTTAAGATTTTTTTTGCAAGATACCTATATTATGAAAAAGTCTCTAACCAAAAAAACTTCTCTTTTTTATACTTGAGTAGTTCGTACTAGAAAAACGTAAAGACATTATAATGTATTTTGAGAAGTTAGAGGTCTTTTTATTTTTCGGTGCTTTTACCTATCTCACTATTCAATTTATCAGATTTTATAATTGGCCACCACAGTTGTGCATACCAAGGGTCTTTTAGGTCGGGCTCTATTCCGTAATGTTCAGGATAATCATTTGTAAATTTAGCTGTCCCGAAAATAACATCCCAAAATGCAATTAATGTAGAATAATTACCCATGGGTACACCATTTTTACCATAACCGTGGTGTCCATAATGTGTTGCGGGAAGAATGATAATCCTTTGAAGTAACCAAACGAAGGGCTTTAAGGCTTTAATTGCATATAGTTTTTTATCCCATTTTACTTTTGTATGTGTTAAAATATCAACACCTCCTATAATCATATTTGAAATAATATAGGCCTCTCCAAGCCCTAAATAAATCCAAATAGCTGAAAACCATAAATTTGGCATTAACACAAACCATAACCAATTTTCACGAAATGAGATGCCCACACCCATATCAGGTGTTGTATGATGCGTTCTGTGAATTTTCCACAAC
>CAZMBM010000174.1:0-3117 GCA_964564475.1 uncultured Flavobacteriaceae bacterium
AATCACGTAATTTTGTGAGAGATTTAATAAGTTTTTTGTTATCGCGTTGATGTAAACCAATACTTGGTTCATCTAAGATGTATAATACCCCAACTAATTGAGAACCAATTTGTGTAGCTAATCGGATACGTTGTGCTTCACCACCCGAAAGTGATTTAGTACTGCGATTGATAGATAAATATGACAACCCAACATCCAATAAAAATGAAACACGTGTTTTAATTTCCTTTATAACTTCATCGGCAATTAAATGTTGCGTAGCAGTAAGTTTGTTGTCTAATTTATCAAACCAAGTTTTGAGTTCTTGTAAATCTAGTTTTACAAGTTGGTCTATAGATTTATTGGCAATTTTAAAATGAAGTGATTCCTTTTTGAGTCTGTTACCGTGACAATCTGGACAAACAATATCATCCATAAATCCTTTAGCCCAACGCTTAATAGAAGTCGATTCACTGTTGTGATACTGCTGTTCTATAAAGTTTACAATACCTTCAAAATCTATACTATAAGTACGTGTAATACCCAATGCTTTAGAAATAATATCAAATTTTTCGTTACCGCCGTTTAAAATGATATCAAGAGCTTTTTTAGGAATTTTATTTATAGGAGTTGTTAAAGTGAATTTGTAGCGTTCAGCAATTAATAAAAGTTGTTTAAAAATCCAAGAAGCTTTTTGTTCACCTATTGGTTTAATGCCACCATGTTTTATTGTGAGTGTATTATCTGGAATAACTTTTTTAAGATTGACTTTGGGTAGAATACCTAAACCATTACAAGTAGCACAAGCCCCTTTTGGCGAATTGAAAGAAAAAGAATTAGGCTCTGGCTTGGCGTAAGAAATACCAGAATCTTGACACATTAAATTCCGACTGAAATAACGGGGAGTTGTTGTGCCATGTTTTAAAATTAAGACAGTATCTTCACCGTGATACATGGCCGTTTGTAATGATTGGTCAAAGCGTTTTTCGCTTTTAGGGTTAATTAATATCTGATCTATAACAATCTCAATATCATGTGTTTTATAACGGTCTAAACGCAAACCTTTAGTAAGTTCTGTTATCTCGCCATCTATGCGAACATAAATAAACCCTTGTTTAGCTAAACGTTCAAAAAGTTCGCGATAATGTCCTTTTCTAGATTTAATAATAGGCGCAAGAATCTGAACTTTTTCGCCTTTAAAATCATTGAAGATAATCTCTTTTATTTGCGCATCAGAGTAACTCACCATTTTTTTGTCAGTCATATAAGAATAAGCGTCTCCAGCTTTAGCGAAGAGTAAACGCATAAAATCATAGATTTCTGTAATAGTGCCAACTGTAGAACGTGGACTTTTACTTGTCGTTTTTTGTTCTATAGCGATAACTGGCGAAAGGCCATTTATTTTATCTACCTCAGGACGTTCTAAACCGCCTAAAAATTGCCTTGCATAAGCCGAAAAAGTCTCAATATAACGGCGTTGCCCCTCGGCATAAATGGTATCAAAAGCTAAAGAAGATTTACCACTACCACTTAAGCCAGTAATAACAACTAATTTTTCTCTAGGGATGGTTACGTCAATATTTTTAAGGTTATGAACGCGAGCTCCTAATATTTCTATGTTTTCTAAAGGATTTGACATTAAATTTGCAAAAACGCCAAAGATAACGAATTAGCTTTAAAATTTAAGGTAGATGTAGGTTGTAATTTTAAAAAATACTAAATTGCAACAAAATAAATCAGTTAATTAAATGATACATAAAGCGCGACATTTTTTTGAAAAAAGAGGTTTTGCCGTTTCATCTAGACTAGCCGATAGGTTTGGTATAAGTGTAAAAAATGTACGTTTATTTTTTATTTATATTTCTTTTATAACATTAGGGTTTTGGTTTGGTGTTTATTTAACCTTGGCTTTTTTATTGCGTTTAAAAGATATGATTTACACAAAGAGAAGCTCAGTTTTTGACTTATGACAATAATTTCTAAACTTAAAAAACCGCTAATTTTTTTACTTATTGTACTTACTATTGGCGTAATTGGTTTTAAATTTATTTCTAATGTGTCATTTGTTGATGCCTTATATATGACGGTTATAACAGTTTCTACTGTTGGTTTTAGTGAAATACATCCGTTTAACGAAACTGAAAAACTCTTTACAATATTTTTAATATTAACAAGTTTAGGTGTTTTAGGATATGTTATATCGGTAGTGTCAGAATACATTGCAAATAATAAATTGGTAGAAGAATTAAAGCTTAAAAAGGTGGAAAAACAAATTAAAAAATTAGCAAATCATACCATTATTTGTGGTTATGGTCGTAATGGTAAACAAGCTGTTGCTAAATTGTCGAATTATAAAAAAGCGTGTGTCGTTATTGAGAATGATGAGAGTGTTTTAGAAGAATTAAAAGAAGCGAAAATACCTTATATACAAGGAGATGCTACTAACGATCAAATGCTTATAAAAGCAGGTATTGGAAAAGCAAATAGCCTCATTACTGTTTTATCTAACGATGCTGATAATTTATTTGTGGCGATAAGTGCGCGTCAATTAAAAAAAGATTTGATGATTATCAGCCGTGCTTCTAACGACTCAAGTAGTAAAAAACTTAAAATAGCTGGTGCTGATAAAGTTATAATTCCTAATAAATTAGGAGGAGAGCATATGGCTTCTCTAGTTGTTACGCCAGATTTGGTTGAATTTATAGACAATCTATCAATTGAAGGACATAGCACTACAAATCTTGAAGAAATTATGGTAGAACAATTACCTTTAGAATATCTCAATAGTTCTATAGGCGAATTAGATTTACGTAAAAAGACAGGCTGTACAGTTATAGGATTTAGAAAAGCTGATGGTGAATTTGTTATAAATCCAGACGCAAATACCAAATTGCAACCTAAATCAAAATTGATAGTTTTAGGACAACCCAATCAGATATTAAAATTCAGACAAACTTTTTAATGGAATGTATACTTATAACAGGGAGTAACGGTTTGTTAGGGCAAACTTTAGTCAATAGGCTTTTAAATTCAGAGTATAAAATTGTAGCCTTATCCAGAGGTGCAAACAGAAACATTAATACCCTTGCTTATAGCTATTATGATATAGATTTAAGGCAATCAGAAGATTTATGTCAG
>CAZMBM010000175.1:0-3088 GCA_964564475.1 uncultured Flavobacteriaceae bacterium
CAGCTGTTAATAGTGTTACAGCAGCTGTTAATAGTACTACAGCTTCCCAAAATGCAGGTAACGCTAAAGATGTTGCTAGATTTACTTGGAAAAATGCATTTAAAACTGTTTTGGAAAATATCAAAGATACATTACTTAGAAATATAGTCAATGATACCATGAACTGGATTCAAAATGGAGGACAACCAAGATTCGTAACTGATTTCTCTGGTTTAATGAGAGAAAGTGTTGATTCGGCTGTAGGTGAAACAGTACTTCAAATCGGTGCCGCTCCATTATGTACCGGTTTGAGAGCGAAATTAATTGTAAATTTACCACGACCTCCCAAATTTAACCAAGTTACCCAATGTACCTTAAGTCAAATTGTAGGCAATGTTAATGCTTTTGCTAGAAACTTTAATCAAGGCGGTTGGAGCGCTTTTTTGGCCTTACAACAACCAAATAATTCCCTTACAGGCCTAAGCCTCATAACACATGATTTCCTACTTAAAACGAGGGAGCAAAAAGAAAACCAAGCAAAAAGAGAGGCAAATGTCGGGGGCGGATTCTTGGGTCAAACTGTATGCCAAAAATGGCAAAATATACAAACTGGTGAAACCAGAGACATAAATGATCCGGAAAGTAATGAAGCTACTCATAGTCCGGATGGCGCTTATTTCAGAGGTACTCCTAATCCACCTGTAAAATCTGATGGAAGTATTAGCGCTTGGAAATGTGTCATACCGATAACAGTTACTCCAGGAAACATTATCGGACAACAAGTATCAAAAGCAGTAGGATCTTCAATAGATCGTATCGTCAACGCTCAAGATTTAAGACAATATGTAAGTGCAATAATTGACACCTTAATTAACAGACTAACTCGTGAAGCAACTGGTTTATTAAGCGATGGATTTAATTCTTTATCAAATAATAACGCTACCGCCGGATTAAGAAATACCATGGATCAACTTAACAGGGCCAATATAGAACAAATAAAGTCAAGTATTAAAGATGGTTTGAACCAATTATCTTTCCTGGAAAGAAATATCACCACCGCTAACAACAATAACTCAAAATTAATCAATACCTATCAAGATATTATTACCGAAATATCAGTCAACAACAAAGTATGTGACTGGGATTTGTCAATTACCCAAAACAAATTAACAGAGGCTCAATCCAGAATTAACGCATTACAATCTTATGACATCAACAGTTACGAAAATGAACTCAACAGACTACTGACTCAAATCAATTCCCTTGATCCGTCTTCACCTCAAGTTAATAACGAATTAAATCAAATAAGCAATGAGTTAAATGAGGTTATTAATACTATAAACAAAGATCAAATAAACGTTGGGGAAATCGGCGCAAAGATTAATTCCGATCTATTCCAAGCCGTTCAAACTCTTACTAGTTGTCAAGTACCCGTTTCCTCACCCACTTCTACCCAGCCTTAATCTAAATAATAAACCAAAACGATGAATAAAAGGTTTATCAAAAATCACTTAAAAAAATTGCTTCTGTTGGCACCAATAGCTTTGCTTGTTAATGCTGTTTGGATTAAGTTCTCTTATGCCACTATTATTGGTGACATAGCCTCTGGCGCGGTAGGTCTTGTAGTAAAAGTTATAATGTGGTTGGTAAAATTGGTAGCAAGTTTTACTCTAGCATTTGAAAGTTTGTTTCTTGATTTTGCTCTTGATCTGAATCGGAGTCTTTCGATGGACAATGAAGTAGTGAGAACTGGATGGGATATAACACGAAATGTCGCTAATTTAGGATTTATAATTATTATTATTATTATCGCCTTCGCCACCATATTCAGATTTAAACAGTATGCGGTAAATAGAATGTTGCCAAAATTGATTGCTGCCGCTATCTTGGTTAATTTTAGTTTGGCTATAGGAACTGCGTTTATCACCTTTAATAACAAACTCATGGACTTCTTTCTGGATCCTATAACAGCCAACTCTCAAGGTTTGTCAGAAACCCTTGGTAATGTCTTTAAAGTTCAAAAACCCGACACCTCTGCTAATGGGATTGATAATCCAAGAGCAGTCCCCCCTGAAGATGCCCAACTCAGTGATATACAAAAATTGGTAGCACCTTTACTTGAATTGGTTTTCGGTATTGCTTTTTTGGTTATAGCAATTATCGTCATAGGCGCTCTAGTTATAATGCTTCTCATCAGATACATATATTTGGTAATACTTTTAATAGTTTCCCCAATAGTATTTTTAATGTGGGCTACACCAAAAATGGAGCGTTATATGAATGAGTGGTGGGATAAATTAATCAATTGGTCGTTTTTTGCGCCAGCTGTAGCTTTTTTTCTTTATGTAGGTATTAAGTCTTCGGCTGCTTTAGGTACTTTTACTGTTGGTCCCGATATTGCAACCGGGGGGAATTTGTCAACTACAATGGTGGTTATTATGAAAAATATTGGTAACGGAATAGCAATCGGCGGGATAATGATTGGCGGATTAATAATGGCTCAAAAAATGGGGATTGTTGGTGCTAGTGCAGCAATTGGCTGGGCTAAGTCTGCCGGAAACTACGGCAAAAGAATGATGGCGGCGCCGCCTAAGTTCGCGGCTAGAAGAGGCGGTGCCGCTTTAATGCGAGCCGGTACTCGGGTGGATAAAGAAACAGGTGAGACAACTACTGCTGCCCAAAGATTTGCGGGGGCATTAGCTAGGGTACCAGTAATTAGGAACATAGGCGGACGAAAACTAGCAGAAACTACCGGAGCGATGGTTAAGAAAGCTCAAAAAACTCCGAAAAAACGGGCTGAGGCGCTTGAGAATATAACAAACAAAGATCTGGAGAAAAGAATTTCAACTATTGGTCGGTTAACTAACCCACAAGAAATTAGCGCAATTTTAGCTGAAGCAGAAAAAAGGAAAATGTTGGGCAAAACTATCAGTAACTTGAGCGGCGATAAGTTCCAAACTGTACTTAAAAAAGCTGAACGCGCCGGTATGGGCGAACAAGTCGCACGCTATAACCTGAAAGAAGCTGAGAACCAAGGGTATAATGTATCTAACCTAGTGAAAAGAATTAAACCAGAAGAGATAACCGGCCTTAATACGGAAAGTATAAA
>CAZMBM010000176.1:0-2966 GCA_964564475.1 uncultured Flavobacteriaceae bacterium
GTTATGGTCTCTAAAGCCGCAGAGTTTACTTCGGCAGCATGAAGTTTTCTCTTATTTTTAGCAGACAACTCCTGACCACTGTTTTTTAGGGCATATAGCTTCTCTTTAGTCTTTGTGTAATTGGCGATTTTTTTCTCAACAGCCTCTACCACATCGTCATATGTATCAAAAACTAACTGAACGTTGGTGTCTTTATTTCTATTTGTAACTTCTTGAAAGTATTGATAAATAGAACGAACACCCATACCGGCCGGATTGCTTTTGAAGGCCTTTTCTAATAGCGCAAAAACAACGTCTTTAGAAGCGCCAACACTTTGCATAAATTTAGCATAGTCACTATAAACTTTGCCTAGATGATCGGGGTAATAAACAATTCTTTGGTCATAGACGCGTTTTACAAGAGCAATGGCTTTATCTTTATCTGCCGGTGTGGCTTTTTTCAAACGGTCCATGGCTATTTTTAATCCATACTTATACAAATTTTTACTCCCTTTAGGGCAGTTATCCATACACCACAGCCAAGGTTCATAAGCCGCAGTATAATTTTTAGCTTTCGCATATTCGTAAAAAATAGACATGTTGAGTCTGCATTTTTCCGGATATTTACCTAAATCGTTTTGTGCTGTAGCCTTTTGTCCTACTGCAATCATCACGAAACTCACAATTAAAATCTTTACAACTTTGTTCATAACTAAATTTTCTAAATTATAATATTTTCCTCTTTAAAAACCACTTATCGTTAAGGGTTAAACCTATTCTAAAATTAAAATAGTTTTCTTTTATTAAACCGCTTTTTATAGTACCTCTTTTCCCTATTTCCATCCCAATATTAAAAGTAGATAAATCCTTACCTAAGGGCATGCCTACTCCAAAAGATATGCCATACTCATTAATATCTTCGTTGTTCACCACTAATCCGGTTTGTTTATACTTAAAACCGCCTCTGTAGGTCACTCTATCCCAATAACTCGTGACAGAGTTAAAATTGGGAAGATAATAACCCCCAACCGAAAATCTACTGGCGCCTTTGTAATTAACAACAGTGCTTCCTAAAGGACCCCCATCAAAACTAAAAGCCCCTTGGTAGGCATATTCTAAAGACATATTCCACGTATAATGCTTACCAATCCCTATTCCAAAAACCGACTTAAACGGATTCTTAACCGTACCTCTAAAGGCGCGATTTAAAATCGTATCGCGAGGAATAACAATACCTTCCGGATTATTTATCAAAGAAAACAACAATTCATTTCCTCTATTTATCATATTCGAATTTAAACTAACGGTAGCCCCGAGTTCTAATTCAATATCTTCCTTCTTTTTAAGCAATCTATGATATTGTACCCCTGCTTTTAGAACAAGGCCACTTACATTAGAATTTGTTTCACTTTGTGACGCAAATTGTACGCCCTCTCTTCTGTTTAAAATATTATTACTTAATCGCCCAAAAATAAAACTTCCTTCTATCCCAACGGTGGCAAATTTATGTATTTTTCTGCCATATCCCAAAAATACACGGTTTGTTCCGCCATTACCAAAAAATAAATTTGATTCTGTAACAAAATTATTTGTGTCTGTAAATTCTTGCAAAAGCGAATATCCCACATTAGTATTGGGCTGTAATCCAAATGCAAACCCCGCTTTATCACCAATAGGCACACCCAATACCAAATACGACAATGCCGTTGCTGATGAACGTTCTGAATTCAATCCGTCATTAACTTTAAGTGTTCTATTTGAAACACCTAAACCGTAAGTTGTAAAGGTAAGGTTGGCTAATGAGGCCGGATTTGAAAGAAATATCCTATAATTACTGTAATCGGCTACACTGGCCTCGCCTCTACTTATCTCTTCTACAGTTTTGGTAATACTTTCTTCGCCAATACCAAAGAAGGAATATGGTGAAACACTGCCTTTCTGTGCATACGAATTTACAATTACCAACAGCAATAAAATTAACGGTATAACTCGTTTCGTCATTCTTGTAAATTATGGTTTAAAATATGGTTTAGTCCTTCTAATAAAAAATTAGGATTGGCAAATATGACACTTTTTAATTTTTCTGACAAGAAATTTGTGTCTCCACCTGTTAAAACAACTGTTAAATTTGGATATTTTTTATTATATTGACTTATAATGCCTTCTATTTCATTAACTACACCTGTGCAAACGCCACTATGGATAGATTGTTGCGTGCTGTCTCCAATAATGTTTTTTGGCTGTTCAGGCGTCAATAATGGCAGTTTTTCTGTCTGATTATTTAGGGCTTTATAGCGCATTAAAATACCTGGCGAAATAGCACCACCTAAATAGTTGGCCTCTTTCGTCATAAAATCATATGTTAAACACGTTCCCGCATCAATTACAAGTACATTTTTTTTTGGATATTTTTTTACAGCCGCAGCCATTAAAGCCAATCTATCTACACCCAAAGTATCTGTCGTCTTATAAAGTATTGTAAACGGGAACTTTAAGTTAGAATTGAGGTAAACAACCTTAAATAAGTTCTCTATTTTTTTTGATATGAGCACATCAACACCTGACACAGAGGATATTATAGCCGCTTTTATAGTGTATTTTGCGTTTAAATAAGTAATCTCGTCTAACAATTGCCTTTTGTTTGTCACAAGTACTTCTAAACATTTATCCTCCTTAAAAGCAGCAAGTTTAACACGAGAATTACCAATATCTATACTTAAGTTCATCACTGTCATTAAAGGCTTCAAAAGTACAAATAGATTTTTTACCAATTTGTTTTGAATTGTTTTAAATTTAAATTTATATTTGCAACCCGAAAATCAACGGTACCTTAGCTCAGTTGGTAGAGCAATGGACTGAAAATCCATGTGTCCCTGGTTCGATTCCTGGAGGTACCACTTAAGCCCTGTCTTTTTGATGGGGTTTTTTGGTTAAACATTTTTTTACTGATGCATCTCTTTTACATTATTTTTAGTAAATCTCTAAAC
>CAZMBM010000177.1:0-2932 GCA_964564475.1 uncultured Flavobacteriaceae bacterium
AGCATAAATAATAATTATAAAAAAATAAAAACAATCAATATTATTAATAACATTATTGATGATAATAGCAGGAAGTTTGTAAAATTAGTAATCTATAAATTTTATAATTATGTCAAAATCTAAAAAAATAACAACAAATAGTGGTTGCCCGGTAAATCACTATCAAGATTCTCAAACTGTGGGCGAAAGAGGTCCAATATTATTGCAAGACTTTTTTTTACAAGAAAAGTTAGCACAATTTAACAGAGAGCGTATTCCTGAAAGAATTGTACATGCCAAAGGAACCGGTGCTTACGGTAAATTTACTGTTACACATGATATTACAAAATACAGCCGTGCTAAATTATTTTCGGAAATTGGAAAAGAAACAAAATTGTTTATACGTTTTTCAACGGTAGGCGGCGAAAAAGGTTCGGCAGATACAGAACGCGATCCAAGAGGCTTTGCCATAAAATTTTACACCGAAGACGGCAACTGGGATTTAGTAGGCAATAACACGCCTGTATTCTTTATTAAAGACCCTAAAAAGTTTCCCGATTTTATTCATACTCAAAAAAGACATCCCAAAACAAATTGTAAAGATGCCACTATGGTTTGGGATTATTGGTCTTTAAACCCCGAAAGCCTACATCAGGTTTTAATATTGATGTCAGACAGAGGCACACCAAACGGATACAGGTTCATGAATGGCTACGGCAGTCACACTTTTTCATTTATAAATAAAGATAACCAACGCTTTTACGTTAAATTTCATTACAAAACAATGCAAGGTAATAAAACTCTTACAGAAGCAGAGGCAACAAAATTAAAAGGAATAGACCCTGATTATGCCCAAAGAGATTTGGTCAATGCTATTGAAAAAGGTGATTTTCCTAAATGGGCTTTAAAAATCCAGATAATGAGTTTATCAGAGGCCAAAAGTTTTAAATGGAATCCGTTTGATTTGACTAAAATATGGCCTCATTCAGATTTTCCATTAATGGATGTCGGTGAGATTGAACTAAATGAAATACCCGAAAATTATTTTCAAGATGTAGAACAGGCTGCTTTTTCACCGTCTAATTTAGTTGACGGGATAGGTTTTTCGCCCGATAAAATGCTGCAAGGACGCCTTTTTGCATATCCCGATGCACAGAGATACAGAATTGGCGCAAACTACAACGCTTTACCGGTAAATAAATGTCCATACGCTACAACCAATTATCACAGAGATGGTGCTATGCGTTTTGATGGTAATGGCGGAAGTTCTCAAAATCACTATCCAAATAGTTTTGATGCTAATTATGAAGATAAAAATTACAAAGAGCAGCCTTATATGTTAGATAGTAAAGAAGTGGCTTATTTTGATAGAAACCTAAATGATGACGACCACTATTCGCAACCGGGGGGGTTATTTGAAAATGTAATGAATGCGCAACAACAACAAAATACTATTAAAAATATAGTTAGTGCTATGAGTGGTATTTCGGGAAATAAAAGAGATGAAATTATTAACAGACAATTGTGTCATTGGTTTAGAGTTAGTAAAAAATTAGGAGCTGACATTGCAAAAGGATTAAACATAGATATAGAACAATATTTAAAATAAAACAGCCTGTAATAAACTAAAATTAATGAGAAATGAAATAGACAAATTTAAAAGTTACCTGACAGGGATTTTAAAAATGGATGACGATACTTTTAACTTGAGCCTCAATTTTCTCAAAATTATAGAAATTAAAAAAGGGGAGTATTTTATTAAAGAGGGAAAAGATTGTCAAAGAATAGCATACATCAGTAATGGGATTTTTCGTATTTTTTATTTAAAAGATGGTATTGAAATAAATACCTGCTTTTGTAAAGAAAATTCTATAACATCATCTTTTGAAAGTTTTGTAAATAACACAGCCTCAAAAGAATTTATTCAGGCAATTGAAAACGCAACACTTGTTACCATTTCTAAGGAAGATTTATTTAAACTATACGAGTTAAGTCCGGAATGGCAATCTATTAGCCGTCTTTTAACAGAGAAAGAATGTTTGAGGTTGTCAAACAGGGCCAGTTCATTGAGTTTTGAATCTGCCAAAGAGAAGTACCAAAACTTACTGATACATCAGCCCGATATAATTAAAAGGGTTTCTATTCAAGACATCGCGTCGTATATTGGTGTCACAAGAGAAACGCTTAGCAGAATCAGATCAAAGATTGTAATGTGATAATTTTGTGACATATATCAATTTCTAATATTTTAAATAGAGATAGTTTTGCCTTTATTATTTATTAAAGGCCTATAAAATGACGCAAAACATACTATTTTCTGCAACAATATGTCTGCTTCTTTTTGGCATTATCGGTATCATTGATGGTTTTTATTATCATTTGTGGAAATTTAATTTATATAAACATAAGGAAACAAAATTTGAACACATTACACATACTCTTAGGGCTTCTTTGTTTTTAGCCATGCTTTTTATCTTTTTTTTGGATGATTATGGCGGAAAAGTTTTTCTTTTAGGAGTTGTATTGGTTGTTATAGATATTGTCATTCTTATTATTGATTTAATTATTGAAGGAGACAGTAGAGAAAAACTTGGAGGGTTACCACATAAAGAATACATCGTTCACGTTATTGCCAATGCTTTACATTTTACAGCTATAGCATTAGTACTCGTTGCGAAACCGTTAGAATTTTGGCATTTAGAGGCGCCGAAATATTTAGGTAGAAATTTTCCGGAATTTACACATTTGGTCGCACAAAATTTAATACCCGGCGTCACATTGCTAGTCTTATTTCATATTCTCCTTATGAATAAAAAGGTGGCTGTGTTATTTGAATCTTTAAAACCTAATAAGGCAATTTAAAATATGGAACATTTAGATACAATTGTTATAGCTGCAATATTTTTTACTTTTGGTATTTTTGAATTAATAGGAGGGCTGTACCTCAACTCTA
>CAZMBM010000178.1:0-1279 GCA_964564475.1 uncultured Flavobacteriaceae bacterium
CACCACAATAAGTACAAGTTGTACGGACAATTTTATCGGCTTTAAGCGTTTTGGTCTCAAATTGATCAGTTAAAGCTTCTGTAGGACAGGTTTGCACACAAGCGCCACAAGACACACAAGCCGATAAATTGAAGTCGGTATCAAATCCCTTGATGATTTTAGTGGCAAAGCCCCTGCCCGACATGCCGAGCACCATCTCACCCTGAATTTCTTCACAAGCACGAACACATCTAAAACAATTAATACACTGTGATAAATCGGATTTTATATAAGGGTGGGCTGTATCTTTAGACATATCTAAGTGATTATCGCCTTTAGGATAGCGCACATTGGGTATGCCAATGGCGGCAATGGTCTTTTGAAATGGGGTGGGTAATTTATCACTTTCCGGAAAAACTTTATCGGCCGGATAATCGGTTAAAATTAATTCGACAATATTTTTGCGCAAGCGTTTTATTTTATCGGTACTGTGATAGATATACAAACCTTCTGACATGGGTGTATGACAAGAAGCCATTACTTTTGTGGGACCGTTTTTTTCGAGAGCCACTTCTACAGAGCACACGCGGCAAGAACCAAAATTTTCAAGACGGTCATCCTGACACATCGTTGGAATGGCTTCTACACTCTCTATACGCCTCACAAATTGAAGAATGGTTTCTCCTTTGTTGAAAGTGTAGGCGTTGTTGTTTATAAATGCTTTCATAATTTTAGTTTTTAGCTGTTACACTAAGATTCACCAAGAATCACAAAGTGTCACAAAGGCTTATATAACAAACCTTTTGATACCCTGTTTTAAAAGTTTAACAGTCTTTAATTCAATAACTACTTTATTATCTACAAGTAAATCTATTCTATACCCATGGTCTAATTTAACTTCTTTATAAACAACAGGTAAAGCCTTTTCTTTTTTAACTTTAAGACCATATTCAATCAATTCATAAGAAAGACATTCTTGATAAGCTGACTCTAAAAGTCCGGGACCAAGTTGCTTATGTACTTCAATGGCTTTGCCAATTATTATTTTAGAAATTTCATTTTTGGTCATTTTATCAAATTCTTAGTGGGTCTTAGTGCTTCTTTGTGGGGCTTTGTGAAATAGCTATTTAAAATATGTCTTTAATTCATCCTCAAAATATTGTAAGGCATTTTTAATTGGCAATGGCACGCCGCCACCCAAGGCGCATAAAGAGCCTATTTCCAGAGTTTCTACCAAATCGTCAAATAGTTTCCTGTCTATTTTATATTTAGAGTTTTGTGCTTTTTTAAGCATTTCGAA
>CAZMBM010000178.1:1379-2908 GCA_964564475.1 uncultured Flavobacteriaceae bacterium
AAGTTCTCAAAAACGGTACTAAGGGGTGTTCCCATTTCTATTTCGTACAATCCCGGACGGTTAAAAAAGCTGTCTAAACACACCAATTTAGTTCCTTTAGATTTTTTAGTTCCCATCATGGCATAAGCGCCACCGCTTCGTTGTAATATCCAATAAATATTGGCAAAGGTTTCGACATTAGAAAGAACGGTTGGTTTGCCGTAAAGCCCGTATTGGGCCGGATAAGGGGGACGTACCCGCACTTCGGGACGTAAACCTTCAATTGAATTTAGCAAGGCTGTTTCTTCACCACAAACATAAGACCCTTGTCCGCGTATGATTTTAAATTTAAAACCATTGAGGAGCTTGTTTTCTTTTAACTGCGCTATGGCTTTTGCTACTTTTCGAATTGAATCGGGATACTCGCCTCTGATATACAATACACCGGTATTGGCACCTACATAGAAACCGGTCGCTATCATACCAAATAAAACTTTGTGTGGCTGATGCTCCATTAAATACATATCAGAAAAGGCTCCGGGATCGCCTTCATCGGCATTACAAACAATATATTTTTGAGAACTTTTTTCTTTAGCAACAGCATCTAATTTTATCCAAAAAGGAAATCCCGCCCCACCGCGTCCCCGCAACTTAGACTGTTTTATATTTATTAAAATAAACTCTTTTTCTTGTTTATAGCGATCAAGTATCGGATATATTTTTGTATAATCTTCTGTATTAGACGTTAATATAGGCGCACAGTTAAAGCCTATTTTATAAGAATTGTACTTAGGTTTTTTGAATTCAACAATATCACTTAAGGTGACATGTCCTTTAGACGAATAGGTTTTATCATCATACATAAAAGCTGCATTTGTATGACAATGTCCTAAACAAGCCACTGTGCCTATTTCATCTTCAGTAAAATGTTTTTTGAGGCGTTCTTTTAATTTGTCTTGACTCTTAGCTACCATGCAGGCTGTACCCGTGCAAATACGAACCTTTTTATTTTGACTGCCCGGTTTTAAAAAATCGTAAAATGAGCGTGTGGCAAAAATAACAGAATCATCAACAATAAAACGCTGGGCCAACTCATGGTATTCGGCTTCTGAAGCCGCGTTATGACTTAATTTTGAAATATTTTCGAAGAGATTATCATCTAAGGCTTTTCGTGCCGACAGGGTTCTAATATTCTTATTCGCCATAACTCATAATTAATTTAGGTTAAAAATACTAAAATATTAGTAAAGCTATTTTTTTTGAA
This sequence comes from uncultured Flavobacteriaceae bacterium, assembly GCA_964564475.1. Classification (GTDB taxonomy): domain Bacteria; phylum Bacteroidota; class Bacteroidia; order Flavobacteriales; family Flavobacteriaceae; genus CG1-02-35-72. Next base: position 2,623 of record CAZMBM010000178.1, read on the forward strand.
TGTTAAACTTTTTTACACTTAACAAGCTGTAATTTATTTTCAATAGAAGTCATAAAAAACAGATAGATATCACCGCCATCCTTAATTTTAAATTTTTTACGGATTTCGGCAACAGATAAAGGAAAGTTACGGGTGGCAATATTTGCTTGTGTGTTACTGAGTTTTGATTTAATATTTTTTTTATCAAAGTCTAAAACTTCTAAAACCTCAAAACGACGTCCCGAAAAATCTACCAATGTATCTGACGTAAACAAATGGGTGTTTTTATGCAATTTATAAAGATTAT
>CAZMBM010000179.1:0-2847 GCA_964564475.1 uncultured Flavobacteriaceae bacterium
ATTGCCTGTTTCGCGGTCTTCTATCCATACGTCTAAATAAATTTCCATAGACGACGTAAATACACGTGAGACTTTGGCCTGAATTGTCACCACACTGCCCACAGGAACAGCTTTTGTAAAATTAACGTGATTTACAGAAGCCGTCACTACAATACGACGCGAATGGCGTTGTGCGGCAATGCTCGACGCACGATCCATACGTGCTAATAATTCACCCCCAAATAAATTGTCAAGCGGATTTGTTTCGCCGGGTAAAACCATGTCGGTTAAAGTGGTTAACGAGTCTTTTGGGACTTTTGATTTCATAAAATTATTAATGTCGTCTCTGCGAATCCCTTCTGCGATAATTATCGCAGGAAAGGGATGTGGCAGTCTTTTTACTGATAAAGAGATTGCTTCAATCGTTCCTCATTCGCAATGACGTGGTTTATAAATTTTTGTGTTATATTTTAATGTTTTTCTACCAACAACCAAGCAGCATGATCTTCTGTAGCCCGTACTTTTCGTAGCACTTTTAAAGCGTCATTTTTTGTGGCATAACTGCCAAAAACAACTTGGGTTAAATCCCACTTATTTTTACCTATTATGGCTGCATCATAGCCTTTAACTTTGAGTTGTTTTAATTTTCTTTTGGCATTTTCAGGCTCTCTAAAAGCGCCGGCAACCACATGAAAATTACGGGTAATTACAGTACTTTTTAAAGTGATACCGGGCAGTGGATTGCTAATTTTAAAAGTGGCAGATTGTATTCTGTTTTGCAGTTTTTGTTGTTGCTTTTGCGAAAATTCAATCTGTTGATTGACTTTATAATTATGATAAAATCGGTTAGCAAAACCAATAGTTGCCAAACCTAAAACAAACACAGCAGCATATTTTAAATAAGGACGCACGTAAGTGCCCGTAGGTTTTAATCTGTCCTCTTGTCTGTTTACTTGCGACACTATTAAAGTACTCAATCCGTAAGAATCTGTAAGATAATTTGTAGCGTTTGATGGCTCAAAAATCATTTTATTGTGATTATTAAGGCTAAAACTCCCTATTTTATCGAGTTCTAAAACCTTTTCTGTACGCAGGTCTGATTGCCACTTTGCAACACTTTTTTCAATGGTTTTAAGAGCGTCATTATACGAGCAATTAACAGCTCCCGCCAAAGAATTGGCTAACAAAGCATCGTTTTGTACAACCTTAGCGTTAAACGATATAGATTTGCTCGGCGGATAAAAAGTGTTGTTATGCGGGTTAAAAACCGTTGGTTTGTAATGGGCAATAAAAGCGCCAAAATCGGGCACCACAACACATTCGTATCGGTACAATAAATCGCTTATAAGTTGTTCGAGTGTCATCAAAAACAAATGTAAAAAATTAGTATGAATTTTTGAATGGTAGAGCGCTTTTTTATTAACATTTCTTTTTATATTAGGGGTTTTACTTTTTTATGCCTCAAAACGAACTGATGTACTCTCTTGCGCTTCAAAAAGCCGAAGGTGTGGGCACCGTAAATGCCAAAAAATTAATCGTGCATTGTGGTAGTGCCCAAGCTGTTTTTAAAGAAAAGACTTCTCGCCTGTCAAAAATTGACGGCATTGGCAATTTTGTGCTTAAAGGCTTAAAATCTCAAAATCTTTTTAAAGATGCCGAAAAAGAAATCAATTTTATCTTAAAAAACAATATTCGCTACCATTTAATTACCGATGCTGCTTATCCCGATAAACTCAAACACTGCCCCGATGCGCCTGTTGTATTGTTTTATGACGGCACAATAGACCTGCAAAGCAAAAAGATAATCAGCATTGTAGGGACACGTAACATTACAGGCTACGGCAAAGAGATTTTAGAAAAATTAATTACAGATTTAGTGCCTTACAATCCTGTTATTGTAAGTGGTCTGGCTTACGGAGTCGATATTTTTGCGCATAAATTGGCTGTAAAAAACAATTTGCAAACCGTTGCTGTATTGGCGCATGGCTTAGACAGGATTTATCCGGCTGTACATAAAAATACGGTATATAAAATGTTAGAAAACGGGGGGTTATTCACCGAATTTTGGTCACAAACCATCCCCGAACGTGAAAATTTTGTCAAACGCAACCGTATTATTGCGGGGCTTTCTGAAGCCACTATTGTTATTGAATCGGCGGCTAAAGGGGGCTCCTTAATTACGACCGAATTGGCCAATTCATACAACCGCGATGTATTTGCCGTACCCGGAAAATTGACAGACAAATACAGTTTGGGCTGTAACAATTTGATAAAAACCAATCGGGCCGCCTTGTACAGTTCGGTAACCGACTTGCGTTATTTACTGAATTGGAAAGAAGAGACAGGGCGCAAAGCCATTCAAAAAAAGCTGTTTGTAGCACTTAAAACAGAAGAAAAACCCATTTACAATTTTTTAAAAGAAAACGGCAAACAACAACTGGACCAAATAGCTTTGCAGTGTAATATCCCCATCCATAAAGCGGTGACTATTTTGTTTAATTTAGAAATGAGTGGTGTGGTACAACCGCTTCCGGGAAAGATTTATAAGGTTGTGTAGGTTGTCTTGGGTTTCGTGTTCCGTGTTTTGGGTTCTGCGTTTCGCGTTCTTCTTTTTAACACGCCAAAAACTGAACACTGCTACTAAACACAGAATACTTCTCCGAGTTCTGCGCTTCAGACTTTGGTCTTCCAACTCCCGTCTTCCGCCTTTTCAAATCAGTCCACTTTCTTTAAAGTAATACACCACGGCTTCTTTCATCAACAGGCTTTGTTCGCCGGGTTTTAAAAAGGGGAGTTCTTCTTTAACTTTATAATGCGGCCAACCGTCGGCATCAAAATAATCGAATTCGTAAAAGCCTAGTGGCTCTA
>CAZMBM010000180.1:0-2737 GCA_964564475.1 uncultured Flavobacteriaceae bacterium
CCCTGACTCACATTATAAAACCAGTTTACTGACAATGGTTAACTACGTTATAGAAAGGAAAATTTAATTAATCTAACTTTCCAAGGGTTTGGAACCCTTGGAAAGTTATAAAAATTGATACGATGACTTTGAGTCATCGTATCAATAAAACCCTATACCTTAGCTATTTCGCTGACGCAGATTGCAACGCGCCGCTCTGAGTCCTTTCTTTGGTTTGTTTCTTTGGACAAGCAAAAAAATGAGCATAAAAACAAATATTTATTACTGATGTAGTTAATTTACTCTTCGTTTACATTATTCAACATAAAATCACATTAAGAGGCATAAACTCCCATTTTTTTTAAGGATAATTATAATTTAAAGAACAGGTATTATTTATTCATTGCAATCAACACATTCATTAATTTACGTGTATTACACAAACGCGGTACTTTGTGTTGCCCTCCTAATTTATCTTGAGATTTAAGCCAATCGTAAAACAAATTTTTACGCGCTACGTTAATTTTGGGTTTGTTGAGGGTTATATTGATGTAACGTTTGGCTTCGTAATCAGAATTTAAAGATTTGAGGGCATTGTCTAACACTTCGGAAAAATACGCCAAGTCTTTTGGGGGTGTGCTGAATTCTATCATCCATTCGTGGGCGCCTTTACTTTTATTCTTCATAAAAACTGGGGCTACCGTATATTCTAAAACCGCCGCACCGGTTTGTTGGCAAGCGTGTTTAAGTGCTTCTTCGGCATTTTCTATAATCAGCTCTTCGCCAAAGACGTTTATAAAATGTTTGGTACGTCCTGTAATACGAATGCGATAGGGTTTTAAACAGGTAAATTTAACGGTATCACCTATAAGATAACGCCACAAACCGCCATTTGTGGTGATAATCATAGCGTAATTAATCCCTTTTTTTACCGCTTTAAGCGGAATGGCTTTTGAGTTGGTACCCTTGTATTCATCCATCGGGATAAACTCGTAATAAATACCGTAGTCTAACATCAGTAATAAATCATACGAATTATTTTGATCTTGAATGGCAAAAAATCCTTCTGAAGCATTGTACACTTCAAAATACTTAAATGTTTTTTTGGGGATGAGTTTGTGGTACTGCTCCCTGTACGGATTAAAATTAACACCGCCGTGAAAATACACTTCTAAATTAGGCCACACTTCAAGAATGTTGTCCTTACCCGTCACTTCTAAAACACGTTGGAGCAGTACCAACATCCAAGAGGGAACACCGGACAGGCTCGTAATATTTTCTTTAATGGTTTCGTTAACAATAGCGTCTAACTTGGTTTCCCAATCGGGCATAAGCGCCACTTCTTGACCGGGTGCACTGCCATAATCGGCCCAAAAGGGCAGGTTTTCTATAATAATAGCCGATAAATCGCCAAAACGTGTATTACTGCCTTCATAAACTTCGCTGCTACCTCCTAAAACCAGTCCTTTCCCTGTAAACAGTGCCGCATTTTCGTTGCTGTAAACATAGAGGCCCAACATATCTTTACCGGCGTTAAAATGACAATCGTCTAAGGACTCTTGACTAACCGGAATAAATTTACTTTTGGCATTGGTGGTACCGCTCGACTTGGCAAACCACTGTATGGGTGTTGGCCAAAAGAGATTTTGTTCGCCTTTACGCGTACGGGTAATGAAGGGTTCAATGTCTTCGTATTTTTTTATGGGAACACGTGTTACAAAACTGTTGTAATCTGTAATCTCGTTAAAGTGATAGGATTTACCAATAAAAGTATTTTTTGCCGTTTCTATCAAATTGAACAGCACTTCTTGTTGAACCTCGTGTGGATATTTTATAAACAAATCCATCTGATGATGGCGTTTTTTCAGTATCCAAGAAGCCACTGTATTAAAGAAAGAAAAAGGCATGGTTTAGCTTTTATGGGTTAGGTTTTTCTTGGGCTTAATTGCGTATCTTTATAGCCATTAAATGTAATAAAAATCTATATGCAATTTCAAGGTGTCTTAAAAAAAATGCTGACCGAAAATGGGAATCCCATAAATTATTACCTCGATTTAGAGGGTGATTTCCTCAATTTAAATCAGTTATTAGATAAAACCATCAGCCTAAAATTTGTAAAATACCACTGTTTACACTGTGGCAAGGATAAAAAAATATACCGTCAGGGCTATTGTTACGATTGCTTTTTTGATATGCCCCAAACAGGCGATTGGGTGATGCATCCCGAGCTGAGTACCGCTCATTTAGACAAGGAAGACCGCGATTTAGACTACGAAAAAGAGGTGCAACTAAAACCCCATATTGTGTATTTAGCCAATTCGAGTAATGTAAAAGTGGGCGTTACCCGTAAAAGTCAGCTCCCCACGCGCTGGATAGACCAAGGGGCTCACGAAGCTTTGGTGTTTATTGAAGTTCCCAACCGCTATCTGGCCGGTATTACCGAAGTGGCGTTAAAAAACCACGTATCCGACAAAACCAATTGGCGTAAAATGTTGACAAATGACGTTACTGCCGTCGATTTAAAAGCCGAAAAAGAGCGTTTGGCTGCCTTTATCCCTCAAGAAGTCAAACAATACTACGGGCTAAATACAGAAACCGTACATTTAGAGTTTCCGGTGGTTCAATATCCCAGCAAAGTAAAAAGTTTAAGTCTCGATAAAACACCTACCTATTCGGGGACTTTAAAAGGTATAAAAGGCCAATATTTACTCTTTGAAGACGGCACTGTTTTTAACGTGCGCAGTTATGAGGGGTATGT
>CAZMBM010000181.1:0-2696 GCA_964564475.1 uncultured Flavobacteriaceae bacterium
TATTTAATAGATACCAATGGTAAAATTATTTATGTACACTATAATACTGACCATAAAGAACGCTCTAACATTAAGGAAGTTATTGCTAAATATCTTTAATGTAAAAGGGTTTTATTTGTGTATTTAAAAGCAGTGTGGAATAAATAACTTATAAAAAATATATAATGAAAAAACGCTACTTTAATTTTATAATCATTTTAGGTTTTGCCTCTTTTTTAATAATCTTAAATGCTTTTAATGTGCTAAAAACTTATGCCGATTTGTCGTTAATACCCATTCTGGCAGCCTATTACCTCGGCCAATATTCTGAAAGAAAGTTTAATTATTGATGCTTATTATCACCTCAATGTAAGGTGGATGTGTAATTTATACCGTCATTTCTTTATGACTTTAACCCGGTATAAAGACCTTTAAACAAAACTTAATTTTTTCACAATTAGTCTTTTTTTAACAGATTTAAAACAGGAATTTTATTCTTTTGTTGGTGTATAAATCAAAAATTAAACCTTATGAAAAACCTATTATTAAGCTTCTTGCTATTAAACTGTTTAACTATTTTGGGCCAAACAGAAAAAATGACAGTGTTTGGTTTTAAAGGCGGGTTCAATCAAAGTTATATTGACGGTACAATGCTAAATGGAGAGAAATCCGGTTACAGTGGTCTTGAATTATATGCCGGATTTTTTGCAGACACTAAGTTAAATAACAAGTGGCGAATTGAAAATGAGTTACTGTTTTCATATACCGATTCGTATCATTTTATTGAAATCCCAATCCATTTAAAATATAAAATAGCGCCAAAATTTAATATCTTTTTTGGTCCTAAATTCGATTTTTTAATCGGTAACGCTTCTGATTATGGTGGTGAAATATCAAAATATTATGGAGTATCCGGCGAAATAGGAACGCAATTTAAACTTAACAAAAGATTTTTTCTTGAACTGAGATACTCAAAAAGTTTTACAAAACAATTTGATATTTTTGATTTTAAGGACGGCAAAAGAAATACACTGAGGTTTGGAATGGGTGTTAATTTTTAAATACACTAATTTAGCCCCCAATAAGTTCGGAGTGTTCTTTTAAATAAAACAAAGAATTACAAATAGGGTAAATTGAATAAAAAGGTTAAAAATATAATAAACAATATACACACGCTGTCTGACAACTCTTTTTTTAAAATAGAAGTCTTGTTAAAAGGTATAAGCTTTAAAAAAGGCACGGTATTTATTATGAAAGATAAAAGGGATGAAAACGAATATTTTGTATTGGAAGGTGTTTGTAAAAGCTACTTAATAAATTCTGACGGAGAAGACATTACAATATCATTTTTTATTGAAAACAGTATTTTATCACCTCACGCAACACGCACTTCTAAAAGTATTTCGAACATATATTTTAAGGCCTTAACCGATTTAAAATTAGCTGCAATTAATGCAAAAAAATTCAAAAATTTAATGACCGAAAACAGTGATATCAGAGGGTTTGCCAATACTGTTTTGCAAAACGAACTCATCTTGAAAGTCCAAAAAGAGGCCGGATTGGCATCACTATCGGCCAAAGAGAGATTATTGATATTTAGAAAAAAATACAAACTGCTAGAAAACACTATTCCACATACCGATATCGCTTCATATCTGGGCATTACCAATATTTCGTTAAGTCGGCTCAGAAAGGAGTTGTTACACTAAGTTTTTTATCAATTGTTAACAGAAAACTTTAGTTTTTGCTATACTTTTGTGTCCTGTTTTTTACATAATTTACGAAAGTAATAATTACGCTATTAGTTATTACAAGTTTAAGAGCACAGGACATTATGAAAATTAAAAATGGATTAGTCATATTAAATACTAAGGTCTATTCGAAGAATACACTCGAAACGGTTATTTTACTTCACGGAGGTCCGGGTGTTCCCGATGATATGATTGAAGTTGTAAATGTTTTAAAAGAAAAATATAAAGTAATAACTTTTGAGCAACGCGGTGTGGGACAATCAAATTGTAGAAAATGTCGTTTTACAATGCCTGATTATATTTCGGATATTGACAGTATTGCCGATTTTTTTAATTTAGACACCTTTCACCTTTTTGGACATTCTTGGGGAGGTCTTTACGCGCAGATTTATGCAAATGAACGACCTGATAAAGTAAAAAGTTTGTTTTTATGTAGTCCCAGTTCGGGGACGAACAAAGTATGGCTAGAGACCGAAAAAGAGGTTATGCAATTTAACAAGAGTATGGCTTCAAAATATGAGTGGTTAAAAATGGGTTGCTACTCGTTATTTGGAATGTTGGGGAGCAACAAGGCTTATCGTAAATTATTTAAACAGGTGCTAATTAATTATCATAAAGGCTATTTAAATACTGAAAAAGAAAATAATTTCTTTAATAAGATTTATGCCAAGCCTATAAATAAAACAAGACAAGAAATAATTAAATATAAAATTTTACCAAGCGTTGAGAACCCAAAGCTTCGGGTAATGATAACTTATGGAGACAGAGATATTTACGGCGTGAGTGCTAAGACACTAATAAGCCGTTTTCCAACAGGAAAAGTGAGGGTAATAAACAGTAGCGGTCATATCCCGTGGCGACACAATCTAAAAGAATTTAGAGAAATATTAATGTATTTTTATCATTAGTGCCCGGTAAAAGATATAAGACCGCCCCGAATTCTCGGGACTGTTAGAATAAAGAACA
>CAZMBM010000182.1:0-2640 GCA_964564475.1 uncultured Flavobacteriaceae bacterium
TTTTTACCGAGTTCACCACGGACATCTGTCGCCATACCGGGATAGACATAGCTCAACTGTTCCATTTGATTGGCAACAGCTTTGGTAATACGTTGATTGCCGTGACCAATATTGACATTCATGAGTTGTGACGAAAAATCGAGATATTTTTTACCGTCTCTGTCATACACATAACTGCCCTTGGCATGACTGGCGTTAATAGGGTTAAGGCCACCTTGTTTGGCCCAAGAAAAGAGGGTGTAATCGAGGTTGTTTTTAATGATGGTGTTCATTTTGTTTTGTATTAGGCTTTGGTCGGGAGTCCGAAGACGGGAGACCGAAGTTTTAATTTATTTTATTTTTAAAAGCAATCATCATATTCATTAAATTAAATGAGGCTTCATAATACTTACTAAATTCTTTTTCTGTTATGTATTTATGTCTTTTAGCTTTATGCAAGCAGGTTACTACTTCTGCTAAAGAACGAATGGCATATCCCATAAATTTTTTAAATTCCGGATTTGTCTGTAAAATAGAACCTTCTGATATATTTAAAGCAATAGAATCTACAGCTCTAATTGTTTGTGATGATAGGTTGTAGATTTCTTTCTTTGGGAACTTTTTAATAAAATTATTTACTTCTTCCTCAAAATCCAAGGCTTTCTGCCAAATAATCAACTTTTCGAATTTAAATTTTGTCTGTTGCATTTTGACTGTTTTACAATTCGCTGAGGTTATACTTCTAGCTTCCAACTTCATATCAACTCATCCAGTTTGTTTGCGCTTCGGGATTCCATTTTGTGGTTATTTTTTTGTTTTGTGTCCAGAATTCTATCGAACTGCGTCCTGTGATATCGCCTACGCCAAATTTAGAATCGTTCCATCCGCCAAAAGAAAAAGGTTCGCGAGGTACGGGTACACCAATATTAACGCCAATCATACCGGCACTGGCACGTTTCATCACTTCTTTGGCCAAACCGCCGCTTTGGGTAAAGACGGCCGCCGCATTACCGTAATTTGAACTGTTTTCTATGTCGAGGGCTTCGTCTAAATTTTTTGCCCGAAGAATAGAAATAACGGGGCCAAATATTTCTTCTCTAGCTACAGACATATCCGTAGTCACATAATCTATAATAGTGGGTCCGACATAATAGCCGTCTTCTTTACCTTTAACAATGGCATTACGACCATCGACCAATATTTTAGCCCCATCAGCCTCAGCTTGACTGATGTAATTTTCGATGCGTTCCTTAGCCGCGGCACTGATAACAGCACCCAAATTATCGCCGGGAACAATTTTTTTAGCTTCAACAACCATTTTATCGATAATATGTTGCACTTTACCCACACCCACCATAACCGAAGCGGCCATACAACGTTGACCCGCACAACCTGACATAGAAGCCACCACATTTGAAGCGGTCATATCCGGATTGGCATCGGGGAGAACCAGTAAGTGGTTTTTAGCCCCGCCAAGCGCCAAACATCTTTTTAAATTTGACGTGGCCCGTTTGTACACAATTTTGGCTACCTTGGTTGAACCGACAAACGACACAGCCTTAATGCCCGGATGGTCGCACAAGGCTTCTACCACTTCTTTGCCGCCGTTAACCACATTAAAAACGCCATCGGGTAAGCCGGCTTCTTTGAGGAGTTCTGCCATACGCATCACGCTAAGTGGTACAATTTCTGAGGGCTTCATAATCATGGTATTTCCCAACACTAAAGCATTAGGCATGGTCCAATGGGGTACCATATTAGGGAAGTTAAACGGGGCTATAGCGGCTACAACACCCAGTGGTTTACGCTCAATACGACACTCAACGCCACGACTGACTTCTTGCACTTCGTCACTGATAATCTGTGGCATAGACACGGCAAATTCGCACAACTCCATACTTTTTTCGACTTCGGCTTTGGCTTCGCCATAGGTTTTACCGTTTTCTAACTGTACGAGTTTTGTCAGTGCGTCCATATTTTTTTCGAGTAACATCCGATAAGTAAAAAAGATTTGAACCCGTTCTTTTAATGTTTTAGACGACCAACTTTTATAGGCTTTTTGAGCCGCTTTTACAGCTTGGTCAACATCGTCATAAGTTGAAAGGGGTAGGGTAGAGATAACGTTACCGTCAATTGGACTTATGACATCCATAGTTTTTTGGATGTTTATGGTAAATGTACCATTTATAAAATTTTGAACTTCGGGCTGTTTTGTTGTTGAATTCATAGGGTTATAATTTTATTTAAAAGGCATACATGTGCTTGTTTTTTTAAGATAAGGACATCAAATATATAAAATTAAAGCTGGATTTTATAAACAACAGAAGATAATAAAGTGTATTGAGCGTTCTGTTAAAGGTGTGTTTTTAAAACAGGCATAAGCAAGAATACTTATTTTATTATTTTTAGACAGGGAAAAGATTAATGTGCTATCTGATCTCAAAAAAATATTTTTAATTTTTCTAACTGTACACCATTACGCTGTAGCATGTGATGCTGTAAGAAAAACAATATTGTATTTTATTGATGTCCGATTAAAATTGTTTAATACTGATTAAATCCTTGCTATTGCTAAGTTTAAAGGTCTTTTAAAATAAGACACCTTGCTTATAGATAATGTAGTAAAATTTTATATGAGAAAATATTAAATAATTACTAAAC
>CAZMBM010000183.1:0-2639 GCA_964564475.1 uncultured Flavobacteriaceae bacterium
TACATCAAAAAAATTCAAATGACAAATGTCAAATTTCAAATCAAATCAAAATGACAAATGACAAATTACAGATAAACTCCTACCTACCCCACTTGTCGGCAGGCAAGCGGCAGGCGGCAGGCAGGAGAAATTAGGTCAATTAGGTTAATTGTTCCCGCATTATACTTTATACTTACTGCTTATTGCATTACACTTATTGCTTATTGCATTACACTTATTGCTTATTGCATTATGCTTGGTGCTTGATACCTGTTGCATTGGAGAATTAACAACTGAAAATCTATTATGATCTAGTTCTAAATATAAACAAATTAATGGATTTGAAGTTTGATCCCATAATACAACAATCAAAGTATTTGATATAACATTAAAACTAATTCATAATGTTAATATGAAAAAACTCATAATTATTGTTATCGTGGGGTTTATTTTCGTTGGGGTTAATTTTAATCAAGAAGCGAAAGCAATATCACAAACAGAAAGAACATATTTTCAAAAAAAAATTGATTTATTGTTAATAGAAATTAAATTATTACAACAAAAGTTAACATTACTTTTACGTCAGCAAAATATAGAACAGATAAAATCTCAAACGAATTTTAATAAAAACGATTCAGTATCACCGGTGAAACAAGTGACTAACAATAATTTTACAACTTTACCTCTAATTCCAGATTCTGACATTAAAATCAGCGATTCAGAACCAGTCGGTTACTTTGTTAAATTAATTTCTCAAACTCAAACTATCAACATAGATACTCGGTATCTTAAAGACATTCGCCAACCATCCGGATTAGTCTATACTGTACCGATTTTATTCGATCGCTTAAGAAGTGCTTTGGCAACTAATAACTTCAATCAAATCCGTTCTACCAAATCTGGTTTGAAGGGGTGGCTCAACTATTTTCAGAAAACTTACAGCAACTTAAAAAAAATGACAGTCAACCCGCTTGATCTTAAATACCATAAAACAATGATTGCTTGGCTAAAATACAATACTAATATAATTAACCAGATATTAAATCAAAATCTCACCGTAAATGTAATGAACCAATATATTAGGGGTTATTTATCGGTTTACAATCAAAACAAAAGCCAATTGGCAAATTCTATCGGCAACGTGCTGCCTCAACCATATCATCAACCTGAAAGTTTACTTGCCGTGATAACCAATCAACTAAAAAACTCATTCCTTAGTCTGATTAAAAAAGCTCAAGCAATTTTAACTGGCTTTGGAGGGCGAATTACCATTGTGCTTCCCACGTGCACTAATGGTCAAATTTTAACCATTAGCGGGGTTAAGGGCGGGGTGTTTTTCTTAGATTTCCTTACTATGGCTAATAATCCTTATCGATATAACGTAATTGCTCCCGGAGTTAATATCTTGGGTACAGCTTATTCAACTCCCCAGGTGTGTGTTCTTCCTCCGCCATCGCCACCTACACCTTGCTGTCCACAAGGTTTAATAATGAAATACGGTACCAGTACTTTATAACTATATCTTAGATTACCTTGGATAAAACAAAAATAAAGATACAAATAATGCTGGTTGGTAGATAATCATTAGAAATTTGAAATTAGGAATTAGAAATTCATTTTGTGCCCCCGGAAGGAATCGAACCCTCATCTCCTCCTTAGGACGGAGTTGTTCTGTCCGTTGAACTACGGGGGCGTACATATTGTTAATTTCTAATGTCTAATTTCTAATTTCTAATGGGTGGAATAATATTGTTAATTTCAAATTTTGAACCTCGGAAGTTAGTCGTTGGTTATTGATTGGTCGTTGATAGTTAGTTATTAGAAATTTAACTCACATTCTTGTTTATTTATAAACCAAATCAGGCTAAAATGGAAGCCTGACGGTAAAATTATGGAGCAAAAAAAATTAGGCCAGCACTTTCTAACAGACAAAAATGCGGCAAAGCTTTTCGTGGAGCCGCTAAGCCTGAAAAAAGGAGATTGGGTTATTGAGGTTGGGCCCGGAGAAGGAATTATTACCGAGCTTCTAGCGAAGATAAAAGAGATAAAGGTAATTGCAGTAGAAAAAGACGGCAGCCTGGCGGAAAAATTAAACAACAAATTTGCCAACTCAAAAGACACTGTCCGGATTGTCGCCGGTGACATCCTTCATTACCTGCCGCAAGCCGCCGGTGAATTTGAAAAGAAAGGCCTGGATTACAAACTAACCGGCAATCTGCCCTTTTACCTAACGGGGTACTTTCTGCGCCTACTCGGCGAACTGCAACGCAAGCCTAAAATAAGCGTTTTGGGAATCCAAAAAGAAGTGGCGGAAAAATTAATTGCCGCGCCGCCTAAAATGAACCTGCTGGCAGCCAGCGTCCAGTTTTGGGCGGAAATAAAATTAATAGGAATTATCCCTAAAAAGAAGTTCTCTCCCCAACCAAAAGTTGACGGCGCTATTGTGGTTTTAAAAGTTAAAAAATATCCCAGCGAACTTTTTGATTCTTACTATGACTTAATTAAAGTTCTGTTTAAGCATCCCCGAAAGACCGTCGGCAACAATATAAAACTGAGCAAGCCAACAGCCGAAGGCCAAAACAAAATAAAGGCCGCCTTGGAAGCGCTGGGGATAGATTTGAAACTGCGGCCCCAAGACCTGGAAATTAAAAACTTAATCC
>CAZMBM010000184.1:0-2602 GCA_964564475.1 uncultured Flavobacteriaceae bacterium
TTTTATAACCAATAATTAAGCAAATGGATATTTGATTTTATGAAACTTCCCCTTATTTTTTGATTTACTAACGGTAGTTTTGTAGGATTTAATTATATCCGATTTTATCAATAATAATTATATCAACTGTATTAAGATGGTATAAATTAACCGCAAAAATAGATGACTTTTATCTTTAAAAATAAAAACATAAAAGTATTTATTTATTTTTTAGCTTTTGCCTTGTTTCTATATTCTTTCATTAGAGCTGTTAATTTGTCTTTTGTACACGATGAAGCGTTGACTTTTCTGTATTACGTTTTAGCGCCTATTTATAATATCGTTGCTTATATTGGATTTTCACCTTCCAATAATCACCTCTTGAACTCTATACTTGAGAAGATATCGTTTTTGTTTTTAGGACCAAGCGAATTTGCGTTACGGTTGCCTAACTTGCTGGCCCACTTAGTTTTCATTATCGTTTCTATTAAATTTGTCAACAAATTTTTTAAACCCAAATTCGCCGTTGGCGCATTTATTTTGATTAATTTCAATCCCTTTATGCTTGATTTTTTCAGTTTGGGAAGGGGGTATGGACTCGCTTTGATGTTCCTTATGTTAAGCGTCTATTTTATCAGCTTAGCTTTATTTAGTAGCGAAAGTAAGTTTTATAAAAATATTAATTTGGCTTTTATCTTTGGGGGATTGGCAATTTTATCCAATTCACCTTTTTTGATTTTTTATTTAGCTTTGTGGATTGTGTTTATTTTGTTCATTTTTATTAACCGATACTTTCCTGCGATAAAACTGATTAAAGATTCTACAACCCGTTCTATTAAATCCACCTTTAAAAGGGTGGGTTTATCTTCGACAATATTTTTTGTGTTTATTTTATTGTCCTTGCTTATAGTTTTGAAATTAAAAAAGATGGGGGAGATTTATGTAGGCGGGAAAACAGGGTTTTTTAGTGATACAATCATAAGTTTAGTAAGAAGCTCTCTTTATTCGAATCAACCTGTATCCTTTGAACATATTATTATCGGTGCTGCAATTTTAATTTTTAATTTTTTAATTCTTGCTTTTTATTTGCGTGAGTTTGTCAAAGATGGGCTTAATCCTAAAGGGCATTTAAGTATTGGTTTGTTTTTTGTTGGTATTGTAAACGCAATCGCCGTTGGTACTATTATGCAGCACTACATATTTGGAATTAATTATTTAACTGGTCGTATAGCTTTATTTTTTATCCCTCTTTTCGGTCTGGTGGTTGCTTTATTTTGGCAAGATATTTTTGATAAAAAAATTATTCCCCGTAAAATAATACTTTCCGCTTTTTATCTTATAGCCCTTGTTTTTATGGTTAATTTTCTAATATCTGCCAACTTCAACAAGACTTTAGTTTGGACATATGATGCCGATACTAAAACTGCGGTTAATGATCTAGCCACTTATTTGAAAGAGAATAAAGAGCAATATTTGCCATTAAATAGAAAGCTGAAAATAGGGGTGGATTGGGTTTTTGAACCATCTGTGAATTACTATATTTTTAAAAACAAATTGTATGGCTATTTTGATTTTGTGGATCGTAGCGGATTGTTTTCTAAGGATTTTGATTTTTATTTCTTTTCAACAAACGGAAAAGAAGGGATAACAATAACCGGAAATCCTAATATAGAAATTTTAAAAAGATATCCAAAAACTTCAAACATTCTAGCTAAAAAAGTTAGATAGCATTTACTTTGTGGTTTGTTTTATGAAATTAAGTATTATTATCCCAGTCTTTAATGAAGAAAGGACCATTAGAATGTTAATTGAGCAAGTTTTTAAAGCTGTTAAGGACTTGAACATCAATGCGGAAATTATAGTGGTTAATGATGGTTCTACCGACAACACCTTGAAAGTCTTACAAGCAATCAAAAATGGGAGAAAATTAAAGTTTGAGTTGATAAATTTGAAGAAAAATTCCGGCAAAGGAAGCGCAATCAAAGTTGCTCTCCCGCTTGTTAGAGGTGATTATATTTTGATTCAAGATGCGGATCTGGAATATTCGCCGGTAGACAATTATCAATTATTAATTGAACCAGTCTTAAATTCTAAAAGTGAAGTTGTGTTTGGCTCGCGCGCATTAGGGCACAATAAAAGAAATATATTTTGGCTGCCAAGCGTTTTTCTTACCAAGTTTTTTAACTTGTTGTTTGGCACAAATTTATCTGACTTTTCTACTTGTTACAAGCTTTTTCCTTCGTTTTTGATAGAAGAATTGCTGGAAATCAAAGACAACGACTTTTCTTTCGATGTATTTTATTTAACATTTTTAGTTACTAAGCATAAACTGCCAATTTTAGAAGTGCCAATTATTTATAAACCGCGGCGAGAGAACAAAAAATTGGAATTAAAGCACGGTTTTAAAATTTTTTTCTGCATGATAAAAACTTTTTTAAAAGCTGGCTAAGATTTATGGCCAGCAAACCGCTCCCTTACCATTATTGCCTTAACCCGCAACGAAGAGCCGTACATCAGGCGGGCTCTGCAAAACGTCGCCGGCTGGGCGGAGGAAGTGATTGTTGCTCCTTATTTATAATTTGAGTATAATTATACTCAGATGTGAGTATGTTAGATTTAATAA
>CAZMBM010000185.1:0-2600 GCA_964564475.1 uncultured Flavobacteriaceae bacterium
GACACCACGGTTAAATGGCTCAGTTTTGAACAAGCCATAGCTCTTAATAAAAAAAGTCCCAAAAAAATATTGGTTGATGTCTATACAAACTGGTGTTATTACTGTAAGGTGATGGATAAAAAAACCTATTCAAATCCTAAAGTAGCCGCTTATATAAATAAACATTTTTACCCTGTTAAATTTAATGCCGAACAAAAAGAAAACCTCACTTTTAACAATACTGTTTTTAAATTTATTGACAAAGGCCGGCGGGGTTATCACGAATTTGCCGTAGCTATTTTAGAAGGTAAATTAAGCTATCCCACAACTGTCTTTTTCGACACAAAAGAACAAGTTATTACACGCTTACCCGGCTATTTAACCGTAAAAAACTACGAGCCTATTCTTGTTTTTTTAGCCGAAGATTATTACCAAACAAAAGAATGGGACAGCTTTATAAAATCGTACAAAAATGTGTTTTAAATCCCTTTTGGAATAGCTTCTA
This sequence comes from uncultured Flavobacteriaceae bacterium, assembly GCA_964564475.1. Lineage (GTDB taxonomy): Bacteria > Bacteroidota > Bacteroidia > Flavobacteriales > Flavobacteriaceae > CG1-02-35-72. The sequence continues at coordinate 485 of CAZMBM010000185.1, forward strand.
ACAAACGCTTGGTATAATCAGATTTTGGTTCTTTATATAATGCATCGGCATCTCCTTCTTCTTCAATTCTACCATCCTTCATAACCAATAAATTATCGGCCATATATTTAACCACGGCTAAATCGTGCGAAATAAAAATATAGGTAAAATTATAGTTTGCTTTTAAGCTGTTTAAAAGGTTTAAAACTTGTGCTTGTACCGATACGTCTAAAGCCGAAACCGATTCATCGCAGATGATAATTTTAGGCTCTAAAGCGATGGCGCGTGCTATGCCGATACGTTGGCGTTGGCCACCCGAAAATTCATGCGGGTATTTGTTAAATGACGCTTCGTTTAAACCCACTTGATGCAAGAGTTCTAATACTTTTTTCCTTCGTTCATTATAAGAGTTGTACAAACCGTGAACATACATAGGTTCAATAATAGCTTGTCCGACAGGGATTCTGGGGTTTAAAGACGAATACGGGTCTTGAAAAATTATTTGGATATCTTTTCTGATTTTTTTTAGTTCATTGGCTTCCAGTTTTAAAATATCTTTGCCTTTGTAAAATATTTGTCCTCTTTGTGGTTTTTCTAACAGTAAAATTGTCCGGCCCAAAGTTGTTTTACCACAACCCGACTCACCCACTAATCCTAAGGTTTCGCCTTTATACATTTTAAAACTTACCCTGTCAACCGCTTTTACAAGATTGTCTGATTTTGAAAACCAACTTTTTGACGTATTAAAGTAGGTCGCTAAATCGGTTATCTCTAAAATAGGCGGTTTGCCGTAAATTGTATTGTGGGTTTTTTTACGCTGTGCTTCTGTAATCACTTTATAAGGGACGTCATTCTTTAAAAAATCTTGAACTGTTGGTAAAACTTCTAGGCGTTCGGTTAAACTGGGGCGCGCCTTTAAAAGGGCTTTGGTGTAAACATGTTGAGGCTTGTGAAAGATATTTTTGGTTGTGTTCTGTTCTACAATACAGCCGTTTTGCATCACCACAACTTTATCGGCAATTTCAGATACTAAAGTTAAATCGTGTGAAATAAACAACATACTCATTTTAGTCTCTGCCTGCAATTCTTTCAACAGCAAAATAATGTCTTTTTGAACGGTAACGTCAAGAGCTGTTGTGGGTTCATCAGCAATGAGTAATTGGGGTTTACAACCAATAGCCATAGCAATCATAACCCGTTGCTTTTGGCCTCCCGAAATTTGATGAGGGTATTGTGAAAATATACTTTCGGGACGTGGTAATTTAACTTTTTTAAAGAGCGCTATTACCTGTTTTTTAACAGCTTTTTTGGTGGTTTGGGTATGTTCTAATATCATTTCGGCAACTTGATAACCACAGGTTAAACTGGGATTTAAAGCGCTCATAGGGTCTTGAAAAATCATGGCAATTTGCGCCCCTCTGATTTTTTGAAAAGCTTTATCGGTAATGGTATTTAAATTTGTTTTATTAAATAATATCCGCCCTTCTGTACAAGATGTTTTTAAGGGCAATAATCCCATTATAGCCAAACTTGTTACCGATTTTCCGGAACCCGATTCGCCTACAAGGCCCACTATTTCGTTCTTTTGAAGGCTAAAGCTAATATCATGAACAACTTCTGTAAGATTCCCTTCTGTAAAAAATGAAATGGAAAGGTTTGTGACGTGTAGCATTTGTCTTTTTTAAATAAGTTTATAAATGTACTCTTTTTTAATAATTTTAAAAACCTGCCGGCTTTAAAAAAGGCGGCAGGTTAATTCAGAAAGTTTAAGTTACTTTTGCAAAATCTTAAACATCATTTGTGAATTACTTATCTGTAGAAAATATATCGAAATCTTTTGGCGAAAGACAGCTGTTTGAAAACCTCTCTTTTAGCATCCATAAAAATCAAAAAATAGCCTTTATTGCCAAAAATGGCACAGGAAAAACAACTATATTAAATATTTTAGTTGGTAAAGACACTGCAGACCAAGGCGAAGTCGTATTTAGAAAAGGTTTAAAAGTGGCTTATTTGTCACAATTAAACACCCTTAATCAGGAGTTGACTGTTGAAGAATCTGTTTTTGATTCAGATAATAAAACTTTAAAAATAATTCAGCAATACGAACACGCTTTAAATAATCCTGAAGATACAGAAG
>CAZMBM010000186.1:0-2594 GCA_964564475.1 uncultured Flavobacteriaceae bacterium
GCTTTATAAAATGGTGTCAAGAAAAATACCCTGTCCATACCTACCTGCGCAGTCAACCCATTTTACAACGCTTGCGTTCGGTAAAAGAACCCGAAGAAATAGCCCTTATACAACAGGCCTGTAATATTACCGAAAAAGGTTTTAGACGTATTTTAAAATTCACCAAACCCGGCGTGATGGAATACGAAGTAGAAGCCGAATTTACACACGAATTTTTGCGCAACCGTGCCGATGGTTTTGCCTACACACCCATTATTGCTAGTGGCTACAACGCTTGTGTATTGCATTATATAGAAAACAATCAAGAATGTAAAGCCGGTGATGTGATGCTCTTAGATGTAGGGGCTTCCTATGCACAATATGCGAGCGATATGACGCGTTGTGTGCCTGTTTCGGGAACCTTTACGCCCCGTCAAGCGGATGTCTATAATGCCGTTTTACGCGTTAAAAAAGCCGCTGCTAAAATGTTGACTCCCGGGACTATTTGGGCTGATTATCACGTAGAAGTGGGTAAATTAATGACGCAAGAGCTCTTAAATTTAGGCTTAATTACACAAGATGATGTTAAAAATGAAGACCCAGCTTGGCCTGCTTATAAAAAATATTTTATGCACGGCACTTCGCATCATATGGGTCTTGACACCCACGATTATGGTATTTTAACCGAACCGATGGAAGCAGGAATGGTATTTACTGTAGAACCCGGTATTTATATTCCCGAAGAAAAATTGGGTATCCGTATAGAAGATGATTATGTGATACAAGAAAAAGGCGAACCGCTGAATTTAATGGCCACTATTCCCATAGAAATTGACGAGATTGAGGCTTTGATGAACGCATCATAAAACATCCTAACGTCACTTCGAGTATCCTGAACAAAGTTCAGGATGTATCGAGAAGTAGTTTTAGTTAAAAGTTAACTTCTCGATACAATTCCGATAAACATCGGAATCACTCGAAGTGACGAAAAATACATATCTCAACTTTTAATCAAAGATGCCAAATCACATTACCTATAAAAACTGCCCCATCCATTTTACCCAACAAGGTAAAGGACGTGCTGTAGTTTTATTACACGGTTTTTTAGAAAACCTGAGTATTTGGCAAGACATTTCAACGGTTTTATCACAAAAATACCGTGTGGTTTGTATTGATTTATTAGGGCACGGCCAAACAGATAATTTAGGGTATGTCCATACTATGGAGGGACAAGCTCAAATGGTTAAAACAGTTCTCAATAAATTAAGATTAAGAAAAGTAATCATAATCGGACACAGTATGGGTGGTTATGTGGCTATGGCTTTTGCAAAATTATTCCCTGAAAATGTTAAAGGGCTTTGCCTGCTCAATTCTACTTCCTTAGCCGACTCTAAAACAAAAAAACAAGACAGAAATCGGGCTATTGCTCTGGTTAAACAGAACCACAAATCGTTTATCAAAACGGCTATCCCGAATCTCTTTGCCGAAAAAAACAGAGTTGTTTTTAAAACAGAAGTGCAGCATATTTTAAAAGAAGCTTTAAAAACCTCAAAACAAGGTATTGTTGCCGCTTTAGAAGGTATGAAAATCCGTGAAGATTTGTCTTATCTTCTAGAAGAGAGCACTTTTAAAACACTAGTTTTTATAGGTGAAGAAGACCTTGCTATAAAAACCATACCCCTCAAAAAAAGGCTGCAAACATTACCAGATGTTCAGGTTGTTTATTTAGAGGGTGGCCATATGGGATTTATAGAAAATAAAGACATCGTTTTGGCAGCATTAAACCGTTTTTGCCGTTTGTGTTTCAGATAGACTTCTGGTTGGGGTAAAAACCCAATACAAAACCATTTTTGTTTATTACAGAAAACATTTTTATGATTTATTTGTTTTCTATAGGATACAATTATTTTTATTCCTTCTTCAAAAACGTATCCCAGCCTTGGGCTGTTAACGGAATTTGTTGATTGGCGCGAATAATATTGTAATTAAAATATATTGGCATTATATTTGTCATAACAAATTTAACCAGTTATATTTTACATTTCACAACCTTTTATGAAATATCACTTTATTTGTTTAGCCTTATTTCTACCCTCTTTTGAGTATGCGCAAAATAATCAACATAAATGATACAACTTAATGAAAAAATTAAAACAACTTTTACTCATTTTACTTTTATTTTCTTTAGCTGTACAAAGCTAAAATAAAGCATCCGTTGAAAAATCAATATATGGTATCCAAACAGGTACATTAGGTTTTTGGGTGTACAACGAATCTAAACTTACCAATACCATAGCCCTTAGAAGTGAAATAGGATTGGATGGTGGATTTAGAGGTGGTTCAAAATTTTTTGTATTTGCCTTTGCACCCACTATTAATGCAGAACCCAGATTTTATTATAATCTTAAAAAAAGAAGCAAAAAAGGGAAAAGTATTTTAAAAAATTCGGCCAATTTTTTAGCGCTGGAATTCTTTTATGTCCCCAATTTGTTTGTGATTTCTAATACTCGGAATGTGAGCGTTACTAATTCTTTATCTATAATACCAAAATGGGGTATTAAACGCACTATTGGCAAACATTTTACCTACGAATTGGGTTTGGGTATTGGTTATTA
>CAZMBM010000187.1:0-2578 GCA_964564475.1 uncultured Flavobacteriaceae bacterium
AGCTGTCTTGCGACAGATTGAGGTAATAAATTTTATTGTTTTCGGTCGTTTTAAAAACAGGTTCCACCACTTTGGTAAGGTCAGAACAATGCGCCCCGGCCGATATGATAACTGTTCCGGGAGCAACGACTTTTTCGTTGGGATATTTTTGCGTCATCGAGAGGGAATCTTTTCCGGTAGGGATATTGATACCCAAATCTATGGCAAAGTCAGATACCGCTTTAACCGCCTTGTACAAACGCACGTCCTCACCTTTATTCCGGCAAGGCCACATCCAGTTGGCTGATAAAGAAACCGAAGTCAGGCCATCTTTAAGCGGTGCCCATATAATATTGGTCAAAGATTCTGCAATGGCGTTTCGCGAGCCGGCTTCTACATCTATTAAAGCACTTAGCGGGGCGTGCCCAATGGCGGTGGCCATACCGTCTTTTCCTTTGTAATCAAGCGCCATAACGCCCACGTCATTTAAAGGCAGTTGCAGAGGGCCACAGCATTGTTGTTTGGCGACTTTACCCGTTACACAACGGTCCACCTTGTTGGTAAGCCAGTCTTTACAAGCCACAGCTTCTAATTGAAGTACATTTTTTGTATAAGAGTAAATTTCGGAGACTTGGTAAGATAACTCGCTGTAATTTTTGAGGATGTTTTCATCCCGCATCACGGTTTTAGGCGCACTGCCAAACATATCGCTTAAGGCCAAATCAATGGGGTTTTTAGCGTCTTTTTCCGAGGTAAATACAAAGCGCTTATCATCTGTTACCACACCTACTTCATAAAAAGGCGCCCGTTCGCGTGCGGCTATTTTTTTGAGTTTTTCGGCGTCTTTTGACGCGATAACCAAACCCATACGCTCTTGCGATTCGTTACCTATAATTTCTTTGGCCGAAAGGGTAGGGTCGCCCAAAGGCAATTTATCAATGGCAATGGTACCGCCTGTTTCTTCAACCAATTCCGACAGACAGTTGAGATGCCCCCCTGCGCCGTGATCGTGAATAGACACAATTGGATTGATATCATTTTCTACCATCGCTCTGATGGCATTGGCAGCGCGTTTTTGCATTTCGGGGTTAGAGCGTTGTACGGCGTTGAGTTCAATCTGATGACTCATATCGCCTGTATTGGCCGATGATACAGCGGCGCCACCCATCCCAATACGGTAATTGTCACCACCTAAAATTATAATTTTATTACCTGCTTTGGGTCTGTCTTTTAAACTGTCTTGGGCTTTACCGAAACCGATGCCCCCCGCTTGCATGATGACTTTATCGTAGCCTAACTTCCTTGCTGTCACGTTGAGCCTTTCGACTTCGCTCAAGACAGGCTTTGTCGAAACGTCATTCTTTTCATCATATTCAAACGTCAAAACAGAACCTGCAATAAGGGGTTGGCCGAATTTGTTACCAAAATCAGACGCCCCGTTTGAGGCTTTTATCAAAATATCGATAGGGGTTTGATACAGCCAATTGCGTTCGGCCATTGTTTCCCAATCCCGTTTTTTAAGGCGTGAGTACGGTGTCATATAAACCGCTGTTCCTGCCAAAGGCAAGGAGCCTTTGCCACCGGCCAAGCGGTCGCGTATTTCGCCACCCGATCCGGTTGCCGCCCCGTTAAAGGGCTCGACTGTAGTAGGGAAATTATGGGTTTCAGCTTTAAGCGATAACACACTGTCTATTTGTTTTGTGGTGTAAAAATCGGGTTTGTCGGCAGATTTTGGCGCCCATTGCTCAATTGGCGGCCCTTTTACAAAAGCCACATTGTCTTTATAGGCCGAGACGATACCATTGGGATTTTTCTCTGAGGTTTTTTTTATGAGTTTAAACAGCGAGCTGGGCATGGTTTTACCATCGAGTATAAAAGTGCCGTTAAAAATCTTATGACGGCAGTGTTCTGAGTTGATTTGCGAAAAACCAAACACTTCAGAATCGGTTAAAGGACGCTTGAGTTTATTGGACAAATCTTTTAAATAGGCAATTTCTTCTTTGTTTAAAGCCAAACCTTCTTGTTGGTTATAGGCTTCTAAATCGCTTATTTCTAAAAGAGGCTCGGGTTGTTGGTCAATGGTAAAAACAGTCTGATTTAAACCGGTGTATTGTACCTGTAACATCGGGTCGAAACCGGCAGAATCTTCTGTAATTTTTACAAATTGTTCGATACGTTCAATTCCATCAAGATTCATATTTTGCGTAATCTCAACCGCATTGGTGCTCCACGGTGTGACCATTTCGGCACGCGGGCCTATAAAAGTGCCCGATATTTCGGTTTCTGTCAGGTGTTTTGCCTCTCCAAAAAGCCAACAGAGTTTGGCCAAATTTTTTGGGGTTTGTGCGGTACTTTTTACAGCGAAACAGCGGTTGTTTTTGCTAAAGAATAAAACCATTATCTAAAAGACGTTATTTGTTGTGTTGCCGCAAATTTATTACAATGAATTGTAAGGCTAAAATAAATGTTGATAACAAATGGAAAATAAAATAACTTTTAGTAGTGATACGATGACTGGTCGTCATCGTATCACTATATATTCAAGGCTTCACTTTGAGTGGAACTCTGAATTTATAGTATTGATATGACGACACCAAAG
>CAZMBM010000188.1:0-2552 GCA_964564475.1 uncultured Flavobacteriaceae bacterium
GTCCCGAGACTTCGGGAGGTAGACACGCTAATGAGAAATAATGCGGGCGTGGTGGAATTGGTAGACACGCTAGACTTAGGATCTAGTGCCGCGAGGTGTGAGAGTTCGAGTCTCTCCGCCCGCACAAGAGGACCTCAACTATAAGGTATAGTTGGGGTTTTTTTTTATGTGGGAATTATGATGTCTTAGCCGGAAAGTCAAAAAGCCTGTCTTACAAGATAATTTAGAACAGTAAGATTTTAAGATTACTTGCTAAAAAACAAATTCTTTTCTAACAAGGGCTGTAACCAACGCTGTATTTTTGGGGCACCTATTTTAGTCATTAAATTTAAATGATGTTTACGGTGTACATCAGAACCGGAAAAATCGTAATAATCCGTTTTTAACAGATAATGTGCTGTGGCTTGAACTTTTTGACCGTAATGTTTGGTAAGCGACAATAAATTGAGTTGGAATAAGCAGCCGGCTTTTTTTAAGGCATCGAACTTTTCAATGTCGTTATGATAAAAAGCATAACGTTCGGGATGAGCCAAAACAGGTTTATAACCGGCCACTTGCATGTCAAATAAAATATCGAATAGGTTGACAGGCGGATTAAAATAAGAGAGTTCTACCAAAACCAAGTTGTCTTTTAGGGTAAGGAGTTCGCCATTCTTTAATGAGTTCACAAAGTTGTCATCTATCAAATATTCTGCCGCTGCACTTATATTAATGTCAGATAAACCTTCCTTTTTTAGGGCTTCTATTAAAGCACTTAGTTTTTGATTTATTATTTTGGGCGTGTTTGACCAAACCTGCCCCATAATATGAGGGGTAGTAATAAGGTTTGTAATGCCAAATGTTTTAAATTGTTTTATAAGATTTATACTGTCTTCTATAGTTTTAGCCCCATCGTCAATACCCGGTAAAAGATGTGAGTGAATATCGGTATAGCCTTTTGGGAATACTTCGTTCAAAACAATGATTTTCTTTTTAAATAAAGGCAATATTTTAAATATATTTAGAATGCGAATCTAATGAAATCTTTAAGAAATATTTCATTCACATACAATAAAAGGCGATTCACACCATTTTCTTTTGTTAATTGGTATAAAATGTATATCATTGCGTCACTTAATCCCCTTGATAACTAATTAAATTTTAAGGCATGAACAAAAAAAATACTTTTTTAATGCTATTTTTTATAACGGCATTTGGATTTTCGCAGTCCAAATTTAAAAATGTGATTAAACCGGATAAAAGTCAAAAAACAGCAGCGGTATTAAATTTTATTGCAGATGGCAACTGGTCCTTGGCCAGTAATTGGTCACCGGCACAGGTTCCAACAAGCGGTGATAATGTAACAATTCCAAATGGCAGACTTTGTATTTTAAATACTACAGGTGCTGTGGCAAACAATTTAACCATAGATGCCGGAGGTACTTTAAATGTAAACGCCGGCGCCTCATTAACTGTAGGTGGCACATTGACGAGTAATGGAACAGTGTCTATTAAATCGGATGCGTCCAATAGTGCTTCGGTTATAACGGGAGTATTTTCAGGGAGCCTTACCTATCAACGGTATCTTACAGGAGGCGCTAATTGGCATTTAATTAGTTCGCCGGTAGTCAGTCAAACCATTTCGGCTTTTATATCAAGTTTTGGTGGAAGTATGACGCAAAGTGGGGTGTTATATAGTTTAGCGCCTTATAGCAATTTATTTGCACCCGGAACCAGTGAAGCTTGGGCAAACTACACAACCGATGGCTCTAATCCGCCACCGGCATCTAGTTTTGTGTTAGGAAAAGGTTATGAAATTTTAATGAATGGTGACGGAACAGTTGATTTTATAGGATCTATAACCACGTCAACTGTAAATATTGCAATAACAGATAACGTAAGTGCTTGGAATTTGGTGGGAAATCCATTTCCCTCATCTATTTTTGGAAATGTTGGGGCTGACGCTACCAATAATTTTTTAACGGTTAATAGTGCTTCTTTAGACCCTTCATTTGTGGCTATGTATGTATGGAATCCGGTGGCAGGATCTTACGATTTGGTTAACCAATCTACAGCAGCACAATCTTTGGCCCCGGGGCAAGGCTTTTTTGTGAAGTCAAAGGCGGGAGGCTCATCGGTGAATTTTACAACAGCCATGCAGACACACCAATTTGCCAATGCATTTCAAAAAGTTGCTACAACGGGTATTCCAACTATTTCGTTAATTGCCGATAATAATTCAGGTACGGTAAGTCGTACAGAAATAAAGTATATGAGTAATACCACACTGGGCCTCGATCCCGGTTATGACGCCGGCCGATTTGGCGCTGTGGGTACAGGTTTTAATGTTTATACCCATTTGGTTCAAGACAATGGTGTGGCTTTTGCCTTACAGGTGGTTCCGGATACCGGATACGATACTACAGTAATCCCAATAGGTATGGATGCAAGTGCCGGAACACAAATAACTTTTAAAGCCACCGCTACAGATTTTCCTGTAGGTAAAAAAGTTTTTTTAGAGGACAGATTACTCGGCGCCGTTACAGAAATTAACAGTACCGATAAGTTTTATA
>CAZMBM010000189.1:0-2535 GCA_964564475.1 uncultured Flavobacteriaceae bacterium
AACACTCTTTTTTTTGCTCTTCTTTTTCTCATGTCTTCGCGTTACAGAATTACTAATTATTTTTTAGGACGTTTGGCACCGTATTTTGATCTACGTTGCGTTCTTCCCTCTACTCCTGCTGTATCTAAAGCACCACGCACTATGTGATACCTAACACCAGGTAAATCTTTTACTCTTCCACCTCTAACCAATACTATAGAGTGCTCTTGTAAATTATGTCCTTCGCCGGGAATGTACGCATTTACCTCATTACCATTGGTTAACCTCACACGCGCTACTTTACGCATAGCAGAGTTTGGTTTTTTAGGTGTAGTGGTATAAACACGTGTACATACGCCGCGACGTTGGGGACATGAATTCAAAGCAACCGATTTACTCTTCTTGGTTATTTTGGTTCTTCCTTTGCGTACTAATTGCTGAATAGTTGGCATACTAATTATTTATAATTTTCGTTATTTTTTACAACCCCATTTTTTGGGTGTGCAAATGTATAAATTATTATCTATTTTTCAAACCTTTAGATATTAAATTTAGTAGCTTTAACAAATGTGGTCAAAATATGAGTCTATAATGCTATATTTGGCCTAAACTTTATTGTCGTTTGAAACTCCTTTTTACACCATATATATATACTTTTTTACTTTTGTTTTTGTTTAAAATAAGTTTTTCACAGCAAATCGTCTTAAAAGTTATTGCACAAAACGTCGAAAATCAAGTTGTATTAAACAGTTTGACCTTTAAAAAAAGTTTTGAAAATGACTCACAAATTAAACGTGAAATAAACCTTATTTTAAAAAATTTATCACAAAAAGGCTTTTTAAATAGTCGCCTTAAAGAATCTTATACAAAAGACTCTATTTATACAGCTGTTTTTGAATTTGGAACATCTATAAAAAAAATTAAAATCCACTATTCACAAGCTATTGATGTGGTATTATTAAAGAAGTATATTTTAAGTCACAACAACAAAACACTCACAATAAAGTGGTCTTTAGTAGAGCTCTTTTTAAACAATCTCTTAGAAATTTATCAAAATAAAGGGCAGCCGTTTACACAACTTCGTTTAAAAAATATTCGCTTCGAAAAAGGGCTTGCCTCGGCAGATTTAGAAATCACTAAGAATACAACCCGCTATATTGATGAAATTGTGGTTAAAAATTATACCGGTTTCCCTAAGACTTACATTAATTATTATTTAGAGTTAAAACCCCATTCACTTTACGATGCGGCTAAGCTTAACGACATTTCAAAACGCATAAAGTCACTCGATTTTGTGGCAGAAATAAAACCGCCTGAACTGCTTTTTACAAAAACAAAGACCAAAGTGTATTTATACCTCAAAAAAAGACATACCAATACATTTGACGGCCTCATTGGATTTACTTCAAAACAAAATAGAAATGGGCTTATTTTTAACGGCTTTATCGATATCAATTTAAAAAATGCGCTTAACTCAGGCGAGACTTTAGCATTACTTTTTAAAAGTAATGGCGAAAATCAGCAAATATTTAACTTGAAAACCGAATTTCCGTACGCGTTTAAATCAAAAATAACACCCGCTGTTAATTTTAACATTTACAAACAAGATACCGCCTTTATAAGCGTTAACGCCAACATTGGTGTTAAATACCCCGTTAATTATAACAGCCATGTCGCTTTACAAATAAACTTAGAATCATCGTCTAACTTACTCAGTCAAGAAATAGCATCGGTAAAAACCTACAATGCCTTTTATTACGGTGTGGCATACAACTTGAGGTCTTTTCAGGATGATGATTTATTTTCAGAAAAATTTTATCTGGAAACAAGTGCCTTAAAAGGATTTAAGACTTTTAACAATTCTAGAGACAAGCAATTTAAATTACAACTCACAGCCAGCTACCTTTGGCTTTTAAATTATAAGAGTGCTTTTTACATTAGAAGTCAAAGCGGTTTTCTTGACGCTAAAAATTTTATAAAAAATGAGTTATCCAGAATTGGTGGTTTTAACACTATTAGAGGCTTTGACGAAGAAAGTATTTTTGTTTCTAATTACAGTATCTTAAATATAGAGTATCGCTACAAGACAGCTGAAAGCGATTTTTTATATACTGTTTCTGATTTCGCCAACTATACAGACCCTATTTTAGACAATAATTCAAATTTATACAGCTTTGGCTTGGGTTATCGGTTTTTATCCAAAATTGGGTATATAAATTTAAGTTATGTCTTAGGAAAAGCTTCAAATCAGGATTTTAATTTAAGAAATGCTCAAATTCATTTTAACATTAAAGCCAAATTCTGACCTAAAACAATACAAATTGTTAACTTTTTTTTAACTTTTAGTGTTAAAAAATTGGTAATTATAAATATTATTATCATTTTTGATGCCTTAACTAATTCAAATAATTATACAATGAAAACAAAGTTTAGTGGATTTTTAACGCTTTTACTAGCGTTTTTAGTGCAAATAACTTTTGCACAAGAAAAAACTGTTTCGGGGACTGTATCAGATGATTCAGGACCATTACCTGGTGTAAGTGTTGTTATTAAAGG
>CAZMBM010000190.1:0-2515 GCA_964564475.1 uncultured Flavobacteriaceae bacterium
TTGTCATTAGGAAATGTACAAAACTAGATATTATATGACATTTAATTATAAAGAAAAAATTGTATCAGAAAAGTAATACCCGAAACCTATATTTTAGATGTTAATCAGAAATTTAAAATCGGTTTTTTAAGTGCTACTATTAATTCTAATAAAAAGGATTATGTTGAATATGAAGACAGGTGTCAAACGACCAAAAGAGTTTACAACACATTAAAAAGTAGTGTAGATATTGTTTTAGGTTTTACGCATTTAAAAAAAGAAATGGATAGAGAGTTGTTAAAACTCTTTCCCGATATACCTTTAATAATGGGAGGTCATGAACACACTAATATGTATTTAACCGAAGGTGCTTCTCATATAGCAAAAGCTGATGCCAATGCCAAATCGGTTTATATTCATCGTTTGCAATTTGACACCAAAACTAAAAAAACAACTATTAATTCAACTTTGGTTTATCTCGATTCTACCATAGTTCAAGATGCCGGCATATTAAAAATTGTAAATAAATGGCAAGCTGTACAGGACGCTAAAATAAAAAATGTCATTAAAAACCCCGAAGCCATTGTTTACTACGCGAAAGTACCCTTAGAGGGACGTGATACTCCCATACGTTCGGTTCAAACCAATTTGGGTAGAATAATTGCACAAAGTATGTTTGCAGCGGCTAAAAAACCTGTTGATTGTGCTTTTGTAAATGGCGGGTCTATTAGAATTGATGATAGGCTTGAAGGAGCCATAACAGGGATAGATGTTTTTAGAGTTTTACCTTTTGGCGGCGCTATGTACGAGGTAGATATAAAAGGTAAATTACTGAGAACTGTGTTAGATTATGGTGAAAAAGCTACAGGAACGGGGGCTTATTTACAACGTTATAATGCCAACTATAAAAAAGGAGAATGGCTTGTTGGCGGAAAGCCAATAAAAACCGATAAAGTTTATCATATTGCCCTTTCAGATTATTTGATGAAAGGTCTCGATATACCTATGCTTAAACCCAATAATCCGTTGGTTTTAAAAGTTTACAAGCCTGTAGAATCAGATACTGCAGATATAAGAACTGATATCCGTAAAACAGTTATATCTTTTTTAAAATCAATAAAATAAACTACATTTAAAAAATATTAAACATGTAATTATGGATTATAATATTGGTATTGTTTTATCCGGTGGCGGCGTGAGAGCTATTGCTCATATAGGTTTGTTACAAGCTTTAGAAGAAAATAATATTCATCCTGATATCGTTTCAGGAACAAGCGGTGGCGCATTAGTGGGCGCCCTCTATGCTGCCGGATATGATTCTGAAAGAATGTTGAAGTTTTTTAATGATACCCCACTGTTTAAATTTTCTTTATATACTTTAAACAAACCCGGTATTATGGATACCGATAAGTACAGTGTGTTTTTTGAAAGATATTTTAAAGATAATAATTTTGACTCTTTAAATAAACCATTATATGTCACAGCGACCAATATTTTAAACGGGCAACTTGAATTTTTTCACGCAGGCGAATTGATTAAACCCCTATTGGCCAGTGCGGCCTTACCACCTGTTTTTTCACCAATAGAAATTGATAACAAGCTGTATTCTGATGGAGGTATTCTAAATAATTTCCCCATAGAGCCTCTGCGAATTTCTTGTAAAAAAGTTTTGGGAAGTTTTGTAAACCCTTTGTCGGATATTGAAAAACACGAAGTTAAAAGTACTTTGAGTTTAATTCAGCGTGTGTATCACATAGGATTGGACGCCAAAGACCTTGTTAAACTCCACCAATGCGACTATGTCTTTTCACCTCCCGAGATTTATAAGATTGGCGTATTCGATAGTAAATCAGCAACTAAGGCTTTTAATCTAGGTTATAAATACGCCATCCAAGAAATGCCCAAAATATTAGAAAACCTTAGAACCTAGGCTGTTTTTAATAAACTATGGGAAAGAGGTAGAAAATTGGCCTTGCTCCAAAAAATTTATTAGGATTGACAATCAATCGGCTGTGATTTTTTACGAGAATTGCTCATTATCATAAGGGAATTATTTAAAAAAGTATAAAAAGTCTATTAATCAATATAAAACATGTAAATTTGCCTGCAATTAATTATTAAACTCAGCCCTTCGGTATTAAAATTAGTTGCTTATGATTTCAAAATCCCAAAAATTTAAATATGAAGGTTTAACATACGATGATGTATTGTTAGTACCGGCTTATTCAAAAGTTTTACCCAGAGATGTCTCTATAAAGTCAAAATTTACCCGAAATATTGCTATTAATACCCCCATTGTTTCTGCGGCTATGGATACTGTAACCGAAGCCGCTATGGCTATTGCCATGGCACGTGAAGGCGGTATAGGGGTTTTACATAAAAACATGTCGGCGGCACAACAAGCACTTGAGGTAAAGAAAGTAAAGCGGTCAGAATCGGGTATGATATTAGAACCCATCACTTTATCAAAAGATGACAAAGTTTTAGATGCTAAAAAGTGTATGGCCGAATATAAAATTGGCGGTATTCCTATTGT
>CAZMBM010000191.1:0-2503 GCA_964564475.1 uncultured Flavobacteriaceae bacterium
TCATAATCACTTCTAAATATTAAAGAATATGCAAAATTACTAAAAATTATGCAGAATTTGTCTTTATATAGTAAGTTTGCAAGGTTTTAACAATTATTTAAAAAATAAGTATGAAAGTTTTTAAAGAGAGTAAATTATTACAAACTTTTTTAACTCAAAAATATATTAATCAATCGGTTGGTTTTGTACCTACTATGGGCGCTCTACACAAAGGACATCTGTCTTTAATAGAAATCGCGCAAAAAGAAAACCAAATTATTGTGGTAAGCATTTTTGTAAATCCAACCCAATTTAATAATACGGTTGATTTATTAAAATATCCTAAGACACTTAAAGATGATTTAGCTTTACTTGAAAAAGAAAGCAATATTATTGTCTATGCACCAACTGTAGATGATATTTACCCTGAGGGCGAAATTTCTGAAAGTTTTGATTTCGACGGACTAGAATTTGAAATGGAAGGCAAATTTCGCCCAGGACACTTTGAAGGTGTTGGGACAGTTGTAAAAAGACTTTTTGAAATCGTGAAACCTACGAATGCTTATTTTGGCGAAAAAGATTTTCAACAGTTACAAATTATTAAAAAGATAGTTTCTAGATTAGGATTGCCAATTAATATTGTGTCTTGTCCTATTTTTAGAGAACCTAACGGTTTAGCCATGAGTTCAAGAAATAAACGTTTAAATAAAAATCAACAAGAAGAAGCGTATTTAATTTACAAAACTTTACAATTGGTTAAAGCTGAATTTGATAAAACATCTTTAAAAGAATTAAACAGAAAAGTTTCCCAAATTTTCAATTCAAGTAAGTATTTAAAGTTAGAATATTTTACCATCGCCAATGAAGCAACTTTAAAATCAGATGCACAAATTGTAAATACAAATTCTTACCGCGCTTTTATGGCCGTTTTTGCTGGAGAAGTCCGCTTAATAGATAACATCGCTTTGTAAAAATGTAATTGTATTAAAAAAGACAGACAAAATTTGTAAAAGAACTATCTTTGCGGCATGAAAATAGAAGTATTAAAATCTAAAATACATAGGGTTAAGGTGACCGATGCAGACCTTAGCTATGTTGGTAGTGTTACCATTGACGTCGCTTTAATGGAAGCTGCGAATATGATAGCCGGTGAAAAAGTGCAAATTGTAAATATAAATAATGGCGAACGCCTTGAAACGTATATCATTAAAGGTAAACGAAATAGTGGCAATATTACTTTAAATGGGCCCGCCGCTAGGCGGGTTCAAAAAGGGGATATTGTTATCATTATTTCATATGCCATTATGGATTTTGAAGAAGCAAAAACCTTTACGCCTACATTGGTTTTTCCTAATGAAGAAGATAATTCTTTAATATAAACACTTGTCAAAAAAACTAAGAAAAGCTCTTTTTATCAGCCTTCCAATTCTATTTGGATTGGGATTGATATGGTATTCATTATCAAAATTCACACCTTCCGATTTTGAATCTATAACAAATTCTTTTAGAACCGCCCATTACGGCTGGGTATTTTTGTCTATTGCCTTAGCCATTATGAGCCATTTATCACGTGCCTATCGTTGGCAATTTTTGTTAGAACCTTTGGGATATAAACCCAAATTTATCAACAGTGTTTTAACAGTTTTGGTGGCTTATTTACTAAATTTAGTTATTCCGCGATCTGGCGAAGTCGCACGCGCAGCAGCTATTTCAAAATACGAAGGCATCCCTTTTCAAAAAGCATTTGGTACCATAGTAGCAGAACGTGTAGCCGACGTTATTATGCTCTTTTCTATTATAGGTGTAGCTTTTTTTATGCAAACAAAACTGTTGTCTGAATATTTATTTAAAGATGACGGCGCTAATCCTTGGCATAAAGTAATCATTTTAGGAGGCTTATCGCTGGTAGCTTTGATTTTATATTTTGTGTTTAAAATATCGAAATTAGCTTTTGTTTTAAAAATTAAGGAATTTATAAAAGGTATTTTAGAAGGTGTGATGAGCATTGTTCATATGAAGAAAAAAGGGGTGTTTATCTTTCACACCATTTTTATTTGGACACTTTATGTGCTGATGTTTTATGTGGTTACTTTCGCCATTCCAGAAACAAGTCACTTACCCATCGGGGCTATTGTTGTTGGATTTGTTGTAGGCGGACTCAGTATGGCTTTAACCAATGGCGGTTTAGGAACTTATCCTATTTTTGTGGCCAGCGTTTTTATATTATATGGTGTAGAAAATAATCCAGCCCGCGCTTTTGGCTGGATAGTTTGGACTTCACAAACCTTAATGGTTTTGGTTTTTGGTGGCTTAGCCATGTTTGTTTTGCCTATTTACAACCGTAAAAAAGCCTGAGTTTAGTATCTTAGCTTTATGACAACCTTTTACAGTCACGGAAAACTTCTTTTAACAGCCGAATATGTGGTTTTAGATGGCGCTTTAGCCTTGGCTTTACCTTCAAAATACGGACAAACTTTAAGTGTTGAGGCTATTGATGCGAATCATTCTATTTGGGAAAGTTATG
>CAZMBM010000192.1:0-1268 GCA_964564475.1 uncultured Flavobacteriaceae bacterium
ACTGCTTACTTAAAAATGCCTTTAGCGTTTTAACATGGCTTCGCCCTTCTCAGTCACAGGCTGAATTTTTATAATGTTGTTTTTTTAATAATTACCGTGAATTACTTCACGTTTTATTTTTTTATTTTTTTGAAATTCCGAGTCAGGACTTTATCCTTCTGTCGAAATGACAATTTTTTAAACCCCTTCGACTGCGCTCAGGGTGACATTTTTCAAGGGTTCAATATACGTCAACGGAACATTTAACACAAATTCTAATCCCAAATTTTTTACCGAAACTAAAAGGCGGTGTTTGCCTTTAATGGCGACACATTCGCCGTACAAACCCGTCATAGTGCCTTGTGTGATTTGAACGGGAGTTCCTTTATTTATTTTGATTATTTTGTCGGATATTAATGCGTCGGGATGTTGACATAAAATTTTTAAATTATCAATCTCATGCGCCTGTACCTTTGCCGGTCTATTTAAATATTTCAACACCCTAACCACTCCTTGATATTTTAACAACGCATATAGCTCCTTTTCGACTACCTGAACAAATACATAAGAGTTTATCAAGGGTATTTGTACCTTTTTTTTACGGTCGCTCCACTGCCTGATAGTGTCAATCAACGGTAAGTACACCTTGTATCCTGCATGCCTTAATACCTTTTCAACCTTCTTTTCCCACCGCGGTTTGGTGTAAAGGGCGTACCAAATAGAATTCTGAATTCTGAATTCTGAATTCTGAATTTCAGATACTGTATTTAAAGTTGATATGTTAGGGCTTTGCTTGTTCATTTATTTTGACGCTGACTTCGCTTTTGTTTTGGTATTAATTTTATCGTTTTAAAAACCTATCCCGAAGTCTCGAGACCCAAGGGGGGCAATATTTCTTTCTAATTCTATTAACATTTCCCATTATTAATATCCCCTTGAGGGGTGTTTACACTATTATTTCTTGATGTCATTTACCTACACATTCCTTAATGTCCGTTCTTAAACGGATGTCTAGCCAATGGTTTTTTAACCAATGGATGGTAATCTCCTTGTACGGGAGACAGGGTGGCGTTTCGAATGTCGTGTACCAACTGTACTGAAGCCTCAGCATCAGTCAAACCAAAGCCTGCTCCTTTTATAATTTTTTCATAACTTTTTGTATGCAAGTCAAAAAAACCGCCACTGAATTCAATTTCATGGCCATCTACCGTAATAGACCTGTAAGTCCGTTGGTCTTTAGCTTTAACAGCTTCGGGAATTAAATCGTAATTAATAGATAAAAACCAGCG
>CAZMBM010000192.1:1368-2482 GCA_964564475.1 uncultured Flavobacteriaceae bacterium
TCGTGTAAACGCAACTGCAAAATGGTATTGACTTGCTTACCCGTTTCCTTTTCAATTGTTTTAAGAGCGTCAATATTCCACGGATTGAGTACCAAGGGCTTTTCGCAAATAGCATGTGCCCCACTGCGTAAGGCAAAACGAATATGGGCATCGTGTAGATAATTGGGTGTACAAATACTTACATAATCTAATTTCAAGCCTTTTTCGCGTTTCAATTTTTCTATGTGACGGTCAAAGCGCTCAAACTCGACAAAAAAATCGGCCTCGGGGAAAAAGCTATCGATAATACCCACCGAATCAAAATTATCTAAGGCGGCTAATAAGTTATTTTGGGTTTCTTTAATGGCGCGCAAATGTCTGGGGGCAATGTAACCGGCGGCACCAATTAAGGCAAATTGTTTCATGTACAGTAGTCCTTTTTTAAAAAGGGGATTTGGTTATTTGATTAAAAGACAAAGTTAATATTTTTACACTGTTAGGCAAGAAAATGTAGCGTTCTTTTAAGGGGATTATTCCCCCTTTTTTATAAGGTCATCGGCTTTGTCTTATCTGATATTTCCCCAAAGGAGGACGGAGCGTAAAGAAAATAGCTAGTAGCTGTTTTTAGCGAACTTACCGGATGGCGTGAAGGCAAAGAACACTGTTCTTGAAAATTCAGAATTATTAAAACGACCAGGATTGCGATGACTGTTTAATTGATGACAAACATATAACGAATAACATTTAACGGAAAACGGAAACTGTTAATATTTGAGTCAAATTCCGGGTTCTATCGATGAGGTCGCCACACTCTAGATCTGCGAAATCTCGCGATGGCAGTTACTATTCTGAGTTTTGGGCTTTGGAATTTATCATTTGTTATTTGGTGTTTTTAATAAGTCCACAAAGAGTCACAAAAGATTAACCGCTAAGGACGCCAAGAATACTGTCCATTGTGACTGCCTACTAAATACTGTTTTGGGTTAATCTTAAATTTTAAATACCAAATTTTACTGTCCATGAAAAAAATAATAAAGATCTTTCAACACTAATGGGGAGTTACAGTACATACCACACACTTGATACTTGATACTTGATACTTGATACTTGATACTTGATACTTGATACTTGATAC
>CAZMBM010000193.1:0-2482 GCA_964564475.1 uncultured Flavobacteriaceae bacterium
TTTCAAATAAATATTTATCGTCTTTTTTATGGACTTTAAACAGCCCTTCGTCTGTTTTATACTCTTTGGTTACAACCTCGTCATAAGGCAAAATAGCCCCTTTTTCAGGTTTCTTAGGTTTGGGTTTAGGCGCTACAGCTTCAACTGCGCCTTTTTTTCTTTTCTTTTTTCGTTTTTGAGCCTCAACGGTACTTATCACCGAAAATACAAGGATAAACGCCAAAAACTTTGGTAAATATTTGCGAATCATAAAAGTGAATTTGTACAACATATTTAATAAAAATACATTGTAATTGTTAAGCTCCGAAAATAAAAAATAAACGCTTGAGAATTCTTAAAGTTATGTTAAAGAAACTATATTGTCATACCATCTTGGCGAAAGAGGACTAAAAGGACGACTGTGGGCATCTCAAAATATCTGTAACTAACTTTATGAGACAACCACGCCACGCCCTAGGGCGTGGACTCGTTAAGGCGTAAAAAAGGAGCTACCCTACAATATTGACAATTTTTCCCGGTACCACAATCACTTTTTTAGGCGTGCGCCCTTGTAATTGCTGTTGGGTTTTTTCATGCGCCATAACAGCCTCTTCAATAGCCTCTTTTGATAAATCTAAAGACAATTCCATAGTAAAACGCATTTTACCGTTAAATGACACTGGATAAACTTTGGTACTTTCTACCAAATATTGGGCGTCAAATTTTGGGAAATCTACTTTTGCAATAGACTCGTTGTGACCCAATTTTTCCCAAAGTTCTTCGGCTATATGGGGCGCATAAGGCTCTATCAAAATAACCAAAGGCTCTAAAATAACCCGTTTGTAACATTTTAAGGCAGTAAGTTCGTTTACCGCAATCATAAAGGTTGACACAGAAGTGTTAAACGAAAAATTATCGATATCTTCTTCAACCTTTTTAATGGTTTTATGCAAGACTTTGTATTCTTTTTTTGTGGGTATTTCGTCTGAAACATAAAAAGTGCCATTGTCGCCGGAATGGTAGAGTTTCCACATTTTTTTAAGGAAACTGTGCACCCCGCTAATACCCGAGGTTTTCCACGGCTTGGCTTGCTCTAAAGGCCCTAAAAACATCTCGAACATACGCAGGCTGTCGGCGCCGTATTGCGCGCAAATCTGATCGGGATTCACCACATTGTATTTAGATTTTGACATTTTTTCGACCTCGCGACCGCAAATGTATTTATCATTTTCGCCTTCAATAACCTCACCTTTCTCTCCAATAAAAATCGCCTCTTTATACTCTTGATATCTACTATCTATTTTAAATCTCTCAATATCAAGTTCATCTGTCAATCCTTTTAATAAATCAATATCTACATGAATCGGTTGAAAAGAAACTTTTGGCTTTTCAACTTGTTCATAGCTAAGAATATTCTCTAGCGCATAATTAGGATATTCTCGTTTATAATCAAAATTTCTCCAAAAATCAAAATCTAGGTTATCAATATATTTCATTGACACTAATACATTTTGAATCGCTGAAACTTTATTTATTCCCTTAGAGTCTTTAAACTTAAAGTCATACACCAATCTATACACAAACGCACTCGTCCCCAAGATCATCCCTTGGTTAATCAGCTTTTTGGCGTATTCGTCTTTGGGTACCAAACCTTTATCATACATAAATTTTTGCCAAAAACGGCTGTACAACAAATGTCCTGTGGCGTGCTCGCTACCGCCGATGTACAAATCGACATCCTGCCAATAATTAACCGCTTCTTGCGAAAAGATTTCTGTGTCATTGTGCGGATCCATATAGCGGTTAAAATATTGCGAACTGCCCGCCCAACCGGGCATGGTATTTAACTCTAACGGAAAGACCGTTTTATTATCAATTAACTGATTACTGACCACTGAACACTGCTTTACGTCCCACGCCCAAGTGGTGGCATTTCCCAAAGGTGGTTTGCCATCTTCTGTTGGGAGGTATTTTTCAACTTCGGGTAATTTAATCGGTAAATATTTGGGGTCTATCATCTGTGGCAAACCGTTTTTATAATACACCGGAAAAGGTTCACCCCAATAACGTTGGCGACTAAAAACCGCATCGCGTAAGCGGTAATTTATTTTGCCGTAGCCCAAACCGCGTTGTTCAATTTCGTAAATAATGCGCTTCATAGCTTTTTTATACGACAAACCGTTTAAAAAATCGGAGTTGGCAATAACAGTCCCCTCTTTATCTTCATGGGCTTGTTCAGAAATGTCAACACCGTCAAAAATATTGGGAATATCCAAGCCGAAATGTGTGGCAAAATCGTAATCGCGTTGGTCGCCGCAAGGTACGGCCATAACAGCACCGGTACCGTAGCCGGCCAAAACGTAATCGCCTATCCAAATGGGTATTTTTTTACCTGTAAAAGGATGCGCGGCATAAGCGCCGGTAAACACACCCGAAATGGTTTTAACATCGGCCATACGCTCTAATTCACTGCGCTTGGCAGTGGCTTTTACATAAGCCTCAA
>CAZMBM010000194.1:0-2476 GCA_964564475.1 uncultured Flavobacteriaceae bacterium
GCCGAAAGGTCAACAGCTTATATCACCAAAAAAATAAAAAACGGCAATGCTATAATTGCTATTGAAGGCGATGCTTTTGCAGGATTTTGCTATATAGAAGTCTGGGATAATAAGGCTTTTGTAGCCAACTCAGGACTCATTGTCCATCCCGGTTTTAGAAATCGCGGCTTGGCCAAAAAGATTAAAAAGAAAATTTTAGAACATTCTAAAAACAAATACCCCAAAGCCAAAATATTTGGTATTACCACAGGTTTGGCTGTTATGAAAATTAATTATGAACTGGGTTATCACCCCGTAACTTTCTCAGAATTAACCAAAGATGACACTTTTTGGGAGGGCTGTAAAACCTGTAAAAATTACGACATTTTAACACGTACCGACAAAACAATGTGTTTGTGTACAGGCATGCTTTACGATGCTAAAAGTCAAAACAAATTGGCTAAAAAGAAATACAATTCAAAAGTTTTGAATCGATTAAAAAATATAAAACAAACTTTATTTCTAAAAAGAAAAATACAATAAAATGAAAAAAGTAGTTATAGCTTATAGTGGCGGATTAGATACGTCGTTTTGCGTAAAATATTTAAAGAATGAACGCAATTTAGAGGTTTACAGTTGCCTTGTGAATACAGGCGGATTTTCCGAAAGCGAATTGAAGCAGGTAGAAAAAAAGGCATACGCCTTGGGAGTCTGCACGCATATCAATAAAAATATATTAGAAGAATATTACAATAAAGCCATCAAATATATGGTGTTTGGCAATGTGCTTAAAAATAATACCTATCCGCTGTCTGTCAGTGCCGAAAGGGTTTTTCAGGCTATTGAAGTGGTAAAATACGCCAAAGAAATAGGGGCACAATACATAGCCCATGGCAGTACCGGTGCCGGGAATGATCAGGTGCGATTTGATATGATTTTTCAAACTTTAGCTCCTGAAATTAACATTATCACACCTATAAGAGATTTAAAATTATCCAGACAAGATGAAATTACACAACTTAAAAAATGGGGTATTGATTACGCTTGGCAAAAAGCAAAGTATTCTATCAACAAAGGCATTTGGGGCACCAGTGTGGGCGGTGTAGAAACTTTAACGTCTCATAAGGCTTTGCCCGAAGAAGCGTATCCAAGTCCACTTGAAAAAACAGCACCTCTAGATATAAAACTCCATTTTAAAAAAGGCGAATTAATTGGTTTAAACGATGAATATGATACTTCTGTAAAGACCATTTTAAAGCTAGAAAATGTGGCTTCTAAATACGCCATTGGTCGCGATATTCACGTAGGCGATACCATTGTAGGTATAAAAGGACGTGTAGGTTTTGAAGCGGCTGCGGCCGTTGTGACCATTAAAGCCCATCATTTGTTAGAAAAACACGTGTTGAGCAAATGGCAACAAAACCTCAAAGAACAACTGGCTTCTTGGTACGGTATGCTACTGCATGACGGTCAGTATTTTGAACCTGTCATGCGCAATATAGAAGCCTTTTTAGAAGATTCTCAAAAAACGGTAACGGGTGAAGTGTTTGTAACCCTTAAACCTTATCATTTTAGTTTAAACGGCATTGATTCAAAACACGATTTGATGACATCTAAATTTGGCGAATACGGCGAGACCAATAAAGCGTGGACTTCAGACGAGGCCAAAGGGTTTATCAAAATATTAGGCACAGCTAATAAAATATATCACAGTGTAAATAAAGAATTATGATACAAGTAGGGATAATAGGCGGCGCAGGTTATACCGCCGGTGAATTGATTAGGGTTTTGTTAAACCATAAAAAAGTAACACTCAATTTTGTGTACAGTACCTCAAATGCGGGTAATTATATTTACGATGTGCATCAAGATTTATTGGGAACTACCGATTTAAAATTCACCGATAAAATCAACGCAGACGTTGATGTATTGTTTTTGTGTTTGGGGCATGGCAATTCAAAAAAGTTTTTAAGCAAAAATACCTTTTCTAATCACACTAAAATTATCGATTTAAGTCAGGATTTTAGGTTGACAAAAGCAGCTGATTTTCAAGGTAAATCTTTTGTTTATGGTCTCCCCGAATTGCAAAAAGAAGCTATAAAAAAAGCTCAAAATATTGCCAATCCGGGTTGTTTTGCCACGGCCATTCAGTTGGCTTTATTGCCATTAGCTGATAAAAATTTAATAAATAGTGACGTTCATATAAATGCGACGACGGGAGCCACAGGTGTTGGGGTAAGCCCCGGTGCCACCACGCATTTTAGTTGGCGCAGCAATAATTTTTCGGTTTACAAGGCTTTTACACATCAGCATTTAGGCGAAATAAATGAAAGTTTAAAAAAGTCGCAACCGTCATTTGATAAGGCACTGTTTTTTATCCCCAACAGGGGCAATTTTGCACGGGGTATTTTTGTGTCGGCTTATTTAAATTGTGACAAATCGCTTGAAAAAGCCTACGAATTATATGACGCTTTTTATCAAGCAGCCTCTTTTACGC
>CAZMBM010000195.1:0-2468 GCA_964564475.1 uncultured Flavobacteriaceae bacterium
ACAGACGAAGGGCTGTTTAAAGTCCATAAAAAAGACGATAAATATTTATTTGAAATCCCTAATAATATGCTGGGACGAGAGATGCTTATGGTTACTAGAATAGCCAAGACAGCCTCAGGTATAGGCTTTGGCGGTGGCAAACAAAACGAACAGGTCTTGCGTTGGCAAAAACACGGCAAAAAAGTATTGTTGCGTGTAGTGTCTTATAATGTGGTGGCCAATGATTCGTTGCCCATTCACGAAGCGGTTGTTAACTCAAACTTTGAGCCTATTTTATACAGTTTTGCTATAAAAGCTTTTAACAAAGACACAACGGCGGTTGTTATTGACGTCACCGACTTGTTTAATAAAGATGTTAAAGCTTTGGGTTTTCCCAATGGACGACGTAAGGCTTATAAAATTTCGCGACTAGACGCGTCAAGGTCGTATATAGAGCGTATTAGCAGTTATCCTAAAAATATAGAAATCAGACATGTAAAGACATATTTATCTTCAAAACCCCCGTCAAATTCCAGTACGGGTTCTATTACACTTATGTTGAGTAACTCTATGATTTTGTTACCCGAAAAACCTATGCAAAAACGTCTTTTCGATGAGCGTGTGGGTTGGTTTGCTTCAAGCCAGACCGATTACGGTTTACCCGATCAAAAAAGTAAAAAAGTTACTTTTTTAGACCGTTGGCGTTTAGAGGTGAAAGAGGCCGATATCGACAAATTTAAACGCGGTGAACTCGTTGTACCCAAAAAACAAATAGTGTATTATATAGACCGTGCCACACCCAAAAAATGGCGCAAATACATAAAACAAGGTATAGAAGATTGGCAAGTGGCTTTTGAAGCTGCCGGTTTTAAGGACGCAATCATAGCCAAAGACCCACCTACAAAAGAAGAAGATCCCGATTGGTCGCCCGAAGATGTGCGTTATTCGGTAGTGCGTTATTTGGCGTCGCCCATTCCCAATGCTAATGGCCCTCATGTGAGCGACCCGCGTTCGGGTGAAATTTTAGAAAGCGATATTAATTGGTATCACAATGTAATGACCTTACTACACAACTGGTTTTTTGTACAGACCGCGGCCATTAATCCCGATGCCCAAAAACCCGGTTTTAAAGACGAAGTTATGGGACGCCTTATCCGTTTTGTGTCATCTCACGAAGTAGGGCATACTTTAGGATTGCCACACAATATGGGCGCCAGTCCGGCCTATCCCGTCGATTCATTGCGCTCGGCTACTTTTACCCAAAAATACGGTACGGCTGCGTCTATTATGGACTATGCCCGTTTTAACTATGTCGCCCAACCGGGCGATAAAGGGGTGGCTTTGATGCCCAATATAGGGGTGTACGACAAATACGCCATCAGTTGGGGATACCGTCCTATTTTGGATGCTAAGACAGCGCCTGACGAAAAGAAAACCTTAGATAAATGGATTTTAAAACACGCCGGCGACCCGATGTACCGCTTCGGTCAGCAACAAGTGGGTGATATCGTTGACCCGAGTTCTCAAACAGAAGATTTAGGTGACGATGCTGTTAAAGCAGGTACTTACGGCATAGCTAATCTTAAACGTATTGTTCCCAAGCTTACAAATTGGCTGGCCGAAGACGGTAAAGATTACAGCGATTTAAAAACGATGTATCAACAAGTTTTATCGCAATACAACCGTTATATGGGTCACGCCGCTTCGAATATTGGCGGGGTGTACGAAAACTACAAAACCTTTGACCAAGAGGGCGCTGTTTACACACCTGTTTCTAAAACACGTCAACGCCGAAATATGCAATTCCTGCAAAAAGAGTTGTTTAAAACACCCAAATGGTTGATTGATAAAGATATTTTTGCCAAAACAGAATATTCGGGCAATGTAGAACGTATCCGCGCCATTCAAGAGCGGACCTTAAAAGCCCTTTTAAGTATGGGACGTATGGGAAGGTTGATAGAATATTCGGCACTAAATGGCAGTAAAGCCTATTCTTTGGTAAATATGATGGATGATTTACGTCGTGGTATTTGGTCTGAATTGGCTACCGGTAGAAGTATTGACACGTATCGTCGTAATTTACAACGCGCATACATTGACAGAATGAAGTACCTTATGACGGCTAAAAAACAACCTAAGTTATTACATTTTGGTCGTTATACAAAGGGAACTAAGGTTGATATCAGTCAGTCTGATATAAGGGCTGTTGTACGCGGTGAACTGACTATTTTAAAACGCAATATTAAATCGGCTTTAGCCAAAGCCCCTAACAGGATGACGCGTTACCATTTACAAGATGCTTTAAAACGCATAGATAATATATTAGATCCTAAATAATTTTAGACTTAAAATAAAAAGACCTTCTTTTAAGAAGGTCTTTTTTGATTTAAAGATAATTTTTAATACAACTTTAGGAGTTACGCTTATCGGTTTAAATATGGTGCGTTTGGCATTTTAAAGCACCTAATTTTCGGTTTTGCACTATGTTT
>CAZMBM010000196.1:0-2415 GCA_964564475.1 uncultured Flavobacteriaceae bacterium
TGCATGCCTTCGTCGCGCGAAATCAATTCGTTAGAAAATGTTAAACCCGGCATCAAACCGCGCTTTTTAAGCCAAAAAATAGAACAAAAACTCCCCGAAAAGAAAATGCCTTCTACGGCGGCAAAAGCTATCAGCCGTTCTGCAAAACTCGGACTTTCTATCCATTTTAAAGCCCAATTGGCTTTTTCGGCTATGGCCGGAAACAGTTCAATGGCTCTAAATAATTTATCTTTTTCGGCCTCGTCAGATACATAAGTGTCAATTAAAAGCGAATAGACTTCAGAATGAATATTTTCCATCATCAACTGAAAGCCATAAAAGAATTTGGCTTCGGAATATTGGACTTCACTCACAAAATTTTCGGCCAAGTTTTCGTTGACGATGCCGTCTGATGCTGCAAAAAAGGCAAGTATATGTTTGATAAAATAACGCTCGTCTGTGGTGAGTTTGGTTTTCCAATCTACCAAGTCTTGATGCAAATCTATTTCTTCGGCCGTCCAAAAACAAGCCTCCTGTTTTTTATACCATTCCCATATATCTTGATGCTGAATTGGGAAAATAACAAATCGGTTATCGTTGGGTACTAAAATAGGTTCTTGTTGCGACATACTTTACGGCAATCTATATGGATGAAAAAATGGGTGTTTTTGATTGTAACAAATATTTAAAAAATCTCCCTAAAAAAAAAGGGCTAATTATTCACAATAGCCCTTACTTTTTAACAAAAACGGATTTTACACAATATTTGTCAAACCTGTAATTTGTTGTTTTTTAGTTATTTGAAAAATATATTTTCTTTAAAGCCCTGGTTTTACAGCCTTTTTTGTAAAAAGCACACAAGGGGTCAAGTTAAGCAAAAAACAATTTTATTTTGAGTACTCTTTGGCAATTTTTTCAAGTTCAGCATACCAATCTTCACCAAATTTTCTAATAAGTGCTTGTTTTACAAACTTATAAACGGGTATTTGTAATGAAACTCCAAAAGTACACGCGTCATCGCAAATGGGCCATTTATGATAGTTAACGGCTGCAAATTCAGAGTAATCTTGGACTCTTACAGGATATAAATGACAAGAAATAGGTTTTTTAAAAGACACTTCTCCTTTATTATAAGCCTCTTCAATAGCACATAAAGCTATCTTTTTTTTGTCAAAAATAACATAGGCACATTCGGCCCCGTTAACCAAAGGCGTTTCGTGTTCCCCTTTGTCATTTGTGGTATAAACACCTTGCTGTGTCACTGCTTTTATCCCCTCGGGGCGCATAAAGGGTTTTACTTTAGGATAAATATCTTTTAAAATAGCACGCTCGGCATCTTCAACCGGCGCACCGGCCTCGCCTTCTATACAACACGCCCCTTTGCAAGCCGACAGGTTACAGGCAAAATCTTTATCGATAATATCTTCTGATACGATGGTTTTTCCTAACTGAATCACGGGGCAAAAATAGGATAAAAATTACTATTGATAAAGGGTCATTTTAAAATTGAAAACAGGTCTCGATACATCACGCCAATGGCGTGACACTCGACCTGACGTAACTATTAAATATAATATAAATAGTTGCTTTTCATAATATAAAATTATATACATTTGCGCGCTTAAATTTTAGAAACTATGGCTTTAGACATTAAACAAATTGTTAGCGCTACCATGATTTTATTTGCTGTAATCGATATTATAGGCAGCATTCCTATTATTGTAGATTTACGTCAGAAAGTAGGCCATATTCAATCTGAAAAAGCCTCGTTGGTGGCGGGTTTTATTATGATTCTCTTTCTTTTTTTAGGTGAAGAAATTTTAAATCTTATCGGTATTGACGTCAATTCTTTTGCCGTGGCAGGGTCGTTTGTTTTGTTATTTTTAGCACTCGAAATGATTTTAGGCATCAAACTTTACAAAGACGATGCGCCCGAAACGGCCAGTGTAGTTCCTTTGGCTTTCCCCTTAATAGCAGGTGCAGGTACCATGACTTCTATTTTATCGCTTAAAGCGGAATACGCAACCGCCAATATTGTTATTGCTATAATTATAAATATTATTGTTGTTTATGCGGTTTTAAAATCATCTCCTAAAATAGAAAAAGTAATAGGTAAAGGCGGTATTGCGGTTATCCGTAAAGTTTTTGGTATTGTACTTATGGCCATTGCCGTTAAACTGTTTGCCTCTAATATTCAGGGCTTGTTTCATTAAACTTGACCTTTTCGGGCTAAAGAATTTAGACCGCCCCGAATTCTCGGGACTGCTTGAATCTAGAACAAAGACTTTTTTTACAATTTATAACTCAACGTAAACAACCAAATACGCGGTAATATAAAGGTTTTAGTGTCAGAGATTAAAAAGTCTGAAAAAGCGTTTTGTTGTTTAAACGATACCCCAAAAATATTGGTGCCGCTTACTTTAAAACCCCAAGCAC
>CAZMBM010000197.1:0-2404 GCA_964564475.1 uncultured Flavobacteriaceae bacterium
ATCATACAAGTTAAAAACCTCACCAAAAAATTTGGCGATTTTACCGCTGTTAACGCCATTTCGTTCACGGTAAATAAAGGCGAAATTTTCGGATTTTTAGGCGCCAATGGTGCGGGTAAAACCACCGCTATGAAAATGCTCATCGGTATTTCTAAACCGTCAAAAGGCGAGGCACAAGTCGTCGGATTTGATGTCTATACACATCCCGAAGACATTAAAAAAAATATTGGGTATATGAGTCAGAAATTCGCTTTGTACGACGATTTAACCGTTAAAGAAAATATTACCTTTTTTGGTGGTATTTACGGCTTATCGCGAAAGCGCATAAAAGCGAAAACCAAGACTTTGATAAACGAATTGCATTTACAAGAAGTCGCCGATAAGTTGGTAGGCAGTCTTCCTTTAGGATGGAAACAAAAATTAGCTTTTTCTGTAGCCCTGTTACACGGCCCTAAAATTGTTTTTTTAGATGAACCCACAGGCGGAGTGGATCCTATAACACGACGTCAATTTTGGGAAATGATTTACAAAACAGCCCATAACGGCACCACCGTTTTTGTGACCACACATTATATGGACGAAGCCGAATATTGCGACCGTGTGTCGATTATGGTTGATGGTAAAATTGAAGCTTTAGACAGTCCTAAAAAACTGAAACAACAATTTAAAGTTGACAATATGAATGACGTATTTTTAAAACTAGCAAGAAGATAAACCAACTCTCGAAGGGTTCTAAACCCTTCGAGAGTTAATAAGTAAAAAATGAAACGATTTATAGGCTTTGTAAGGAAAGAATTTTATCATATTTTTAGAGATAAGCGCTCGTTGTTTATACTTTTTGGCATGCCCATTGCACAAATAATGCTCTTTGGCTTTGCCATTACCAACGAAATTAACAATGTTGATATTGCGATATTCGATAAATCTAAGGATGCTACAACCCAAGAAATTATCCATAAAATAACAGCCTCTAAATATTTTAGTAACAAACAAGTTATAAAGAGTGACACCGACATTGAAGCTGTTTTTAAAAAAGGAAAAGTAAAAGCCGTCTTGGTTTTCGAAAATAATTTCGGCAAAAAATACGTCAAAGAAAACAAGGCTACCGTTCAGATAATTACCGATGCTACCGACCCTAATACGGCGCAAACCATCAGCAATTACACCAATGCTATTTTACAAAACTATCAAAAAGAACACAATAAAAACATTGAAATTCCCTATCAAATCATCACACAATCACATATGATTTATAATCCCGAGCTCAAAAGCGTGTTTATGTTTGTACCGGGCGTTATGACTATTATTTTAATGCTGGTATCGGCTATGATGACCTCCATTTCTATAACCCGTGAAAAAGAATTGGGCACTATGGAAATTCTTTTGGTATCGCCTTTAAAACCTTATTTGGTAATTGTCGGAAAGGTCGTTCCTTATATTTTCTTGTCGGTTATAAATGCTATTATCATCGTGATGCTCAGTATTTTTATTTTTGGCATGCCGGTTGAGGGCAATCTGTTTTTACTCGCATTCGAAAGTATTTTATTTATTGTCAATGCCTTGTCTTTAGGTATCTTAATTTCAACCATTTCGACCACCCAACAAACCGCTATGATGATTTCGCTCATGGGCTTGATGTTACCCGTTATTTTATTGTCGGGATTTATTTTCCCGATAAGCAGTATGCCCGTGATTTTGCAAATGTTAAGTGATGTTATTCCTGCCAAATGGTTTTTAATTATAATTAAAGAAATTATGCTCAAAGGAGTAGGGTTTGCTTTTGTGTGGAAAGAAACTTTAATCCTTTTAGGGATGACGCTCTTTTTTATGGCTATAAGTATTAAAAAATATAAAATCAGATTGGAATGATTCCATCAATCCCCCGAAGGGGGACTAAATAAATCATCTAAATGAAAACAATACTATTCATCATCCAAAAAGAATTCAAACAAATCTTTCGCAATAAAGGGATGTTGCCTATTATTTTTATCATGCCACTCATTCAGCTTATAATCCTCTCAAATGCCGCTACTTTCGAAATAAAAAACATCAAATTTTCTTTTATAGACCACAACAAAAGCAGTACTTCAAGAGCCTTAATAGATAAATTTAAAGCTTCTGATTATTTTAAAATGGTAGCCGAATTCCCCACTGCAAAAACGGCACATAAAGCCATGAAAAAAGGCGATATAGATGTTATTTTAGAAATTCCCAATCACTTTAACCGCGATTTAATTAAAGAAAAACACGCTACCTTATCGGTAAACATCAATGCCATAGATGGTGCCGCAGCAGGTGTAGAAAATGTGTACATCACACAAATAATTCAACAATTTAACAGCGGTATAAAAACCAAATTAATGCAGCCGTCGCAAGCTAAAAATACGCCAAATATTATAGAAGG
>CAZMBM010000198.1:0-2396 GCA_964564475.1 uncultured Flavobacteriaceae bacterium
GCCTGCAAATTATGATTTGGCAGTAGAAATGTACGTTCGTCCAATAGATTTACCATTAATTCATATTGGTGAAAATGTACGAATACAATTTGACGGTTGGCCTGCAATTGTTTTTAGCGGATGGCCCAATTCATCCTATGGAACCTATGGTGCTAAAGTTGTAGCTATCGAAAATTTTATTAGCGATAACGGTAAATATCGCGTGCTTTTAACTCCGGATAGTGATGATGTTGAATGGCCAAAAGCTATCCGTGTAGGTTCTGGTGTAAAAACCATTGCATTATTAAATGACGTATCTATTTGGTTTGAACTATGGAGACAAATAAACGGCTTCCCTCCTAACTTTTATCCAACAAAAAAAAAGTAGTCAATTAATTCTGAAGTTAAATGCAAAAACTGTTCATCATCTCATGCTTTCTATGTTCTCTTGTTACTTTTTCCCAAGAAAACGATGATATAATAACATTAGAAGAATATTTAGGCTATGTAAAAAAATATCATCCCATTGTAAAACAAGCACAACTTATAACTACCGAAAGTGAAGTTAAATTATTAAAATCCAGAGGTGCATTTGACCCTAAATTAGAAGTAGATTACAATCGTAAAAAGTTTAAAAACACAGAATATTACGATAAATTAAATGCAACTTTTAAAATACCAACTTGGTATGGAATCGAATTAAAAGCAAATTACGAAAATAATGAAGGTGTTTTTTTAAATCCGGAATTCAATACGCCTGAAGAAGGTCTGTACAGTGTGGGTGTCTCAATACCTCTTGCAAAAGGCTTGTTAACAAATAATCGAATGGCCAGTTTAAAGCAAGCCAAATTATATACAAAGCAAGCACAAGCCAAGCAAAAGTTAGTTATTAATAATATTTTATACAACGCTATTACATCATATTTTAATTGGCTGAAAAAATATCAGGCAAAATTAGTGTATGAAGATTACCTGATAAATGCGAAAGTAAGATTGCAAAATGTGAAAAAAAGTTTTTTGGCCGGAGACAAACCTGCAATTGATACCTTAGAAGCTAATATAAGTTTAAAAAACAGACTGTTAGATTTAGAAAAGGCAAAAATTGGATATATAAAATCAACTTTGGAGCTTTCAAATTATTTATGGCTGGAAAATAACCTGCCCTTAGAGTTAAAAGAGACAATAAACCCGGATAATCATACAATTGAAAAAATTGATATTGTATTGAACAGTTCTATTTTAAATAACAATGAAAGCCTTATAGAAAACCATCCCAAACTACAAGAACTCCAGATTAAAAAAGATATTTTAACAATAGATAAACGATTAAAAATTAACAATTTATTACCTAAAGTTGATTTGCAATACAATTTCTTAACAACAGATTATAACAATATAAATTCATTAAATACTGCAAATTATAAGAGTGGCCTAAATATTAGGTTCCCTTTATTTTTAAGAAAAGAACGCGCAGATTTAAAATTAGCAAAGCTAAGGTTGCAAGACATAACTTTTGATATTAAAGCAACTAAAGTTAGCTTAAAAAACAAAATTAATACTACAATACAAGAAATAGATTCTTATAAAAATCAACACCAAATTTTATTAAACCTTGTAACCGACTATAAACAACTCGTAAAAAGTGAAGAACGAATGTTTAATCTGGGCGAAGGCTCACTATTTCTTGTTAATTATAGAGAGCTTAAGTTAATTGAAAGTCAGTTAAAAACAATTGAAGCCGAATATCAACTACTCATTAGTAAGACTAACCTGTTAAGAACATTGATTAATTTGTAATAAACACTTAACCATCCCATTCCATACAGATTTCACTACGTTCCTATCGTCGTTTTAAAAAAAAAGAGCGTTCCACTACATTTGTAAGCTTCCCCTAATTAGAACTGCTTATTTTTTTAATTTTAACCCGATTTTATTATTACATTTGGCTTTTTTAAAAACAATCAAACCAACTAAAATCATGAAAAACCTCTTCAGTATTTGTGCTCTAATAATTTTTACGACAAATAGTTACTATGCCGTAGCCCAACACGTCAGTCCCAAGACAATAAAACAACACAAACAACAGATAGACGCTTTTAGACAACAAAAAGATGCTACTTATAAAATTCCCGAAAAAACGATGCTCACCCCTGAACTTTTAAAGGATTTTAAAGGTCTTAAATATTTCCCGGTTGATTATAATTACAGGGTTAAAGCCCAACTAAAGAGACTAAAAACACTCCCTAAGATTGACATTAAAACCTCTACAGGAAAAGTCTCTGATTATGTTATTTACGGCACTTTAAGCTTTAATATTAACGGAAAACCTTATAGTTTAAATGTTTATCAAAGTGCACGATTGGTGGGCTCTGTCAGAACTCAAAATGCCCTTTTCTTGCCTTTTACCGATAAGACGT
>CAZMBM010000199.1:0-2365 GCA_964564475.1 uncultured Flavobacteriaceae bacterium
AAAAAGTAAAATGTATCAAAAATAGTGCTGTTTATGGGGATTCTTTTATGGTACTTTAATGTCGGATTATCTGACGTGTAATAAACAAGCTCTAATTTTGTCAGACCGTAATCGTCACTGATTTGTCCGGCAAATTGTGTTGTCCCGTAATTGATAGAATCAATATCTGACGTGACGCTGATTTTAGGGTATTCATCTTTTACTACCAAAATAGAATACGTGAGTTTTTCAAAGTTTTTTAAATCTTTATTCGAAGTACTTATCTGATAATTCAATGTTTTTAACAAACGCTTCGATAGGCTAAATTTATTTATACTCGTATTTTTAAATGGTTCTTTGTTTTTTGAATTTATAAAGTGTATTACATCGGTTTGTTTTGTCAACAATTGCCAAGTTACAGATGTTCCTTCAGGTACTGTGGCGTTTCCTGTATTGTCAATATCAATATCTTTTCTGTGCGTGTAACCGGGATAGTTTAAGTGCATCTTAAAAACAGATATGGTGGGTTTGCGTAAAACTTTAACTTTATAAAGTTTTGATCTTACTTCGTTTGATTGCAGGTAAAATGAGAAGTCGTTTGTAACATTTTCGAATAAAAAACTAAAAACGCCTAAGGCGTCTTGTTTTAAAAAATATTGCTGTTTTCCCACTTTTATTTGCGCTTGATTGGGCGACACTCTCCCGTTTGTTGATACGTTTATCAATAAATCTTGACCCTCTACCACCTCAAGTTTATTATTTAAAACATCAAATTTAAATGGTGCCGGAGGGGTATAAGATTTTTGATAATGTACAATGCGACTTAAACTTTGCTTAAAGGGGTTTGTTTTTCCTAATGCCAAAACCAACAGGATTAAAATAACAGGCAGGATTAAATACTTAGAAAAACTAAGGCTTTTCTTAAAATTAATAGCTTTTGAAAAATGTATATTTTGTAGTGTTTCGGCCTTTTGTTCAATACTTGCCAAAAGTAAATCAGACTGAATACCCTCTTGTTCTAATTGAACTAAATTTAGGAGTTTGTCGTCTACCTCTTTAAAATGTGTCCCAATAATTTTTGACGCTTGAGCCGTGTCAATTCCCTTTTTAAGGCCTATTAATTTTAAAACAGGTATTACAATATAAAATATGAGTAAGGCTGTTTCTACTAAAATAAAGAGCCAAAACAGTACGGTTCGCAATAGCGGTTTAAGCCATAGGGTATATTCTATAAAAAGCGTTACAAAAAAGTACAAAAAACCAAAAGCCAAGAAAAAGATACAGCCCTTAATTAGGGCATTTGTATAATACTTCCTTATAAAAGCCGATAGCTTCTTGTGAATTATGGCAACTTTATTCATATTGTTTTAGGCTTTAAATGTATTTATATTTTTACAAAAATAGCCTATCAGCAAAGTTAGCTTATAATTTTATATCTCTACAAGTTTTTCTTTTATGGCGTAAAGTACCATACCCACACGGCTGGCCACATTAAATTTATCAAACAGCACTTCTCTATAACCGTCTATTGTTTTTGGGCTCAAAGACATTTCTGAAGCAATCTGTTTGTAGGTTAAATCTGAGCAGGCCAACTCTAAAAAATCGAGCTCTCGTTGTTTTAATTCGATAGGCTTTGTTTTTCGTGCTTTTATAAGAGTTTCGGTAATGTCATCCGTATAAAAAACACCTTTTTCCATAATCTGATTTAAGGCTTGAAGCAATACATTTGGATGAATGTCTTTAAGTAAATAACCACAAGCGCCTGCGCGAAGCATGTTTATAATTACCGTTTCTTCATCATTCATTGTTAGGGCTAAAACTTTTACATCCGGATAATTTTCTTTCAGCCATTTTGTCGCTTCAATACCGTCTAAAATCGGCATGTTAATATCCATTAGAACAATGTTTGGCACAGGGTTTTCGGCTTTGAAGTAGTTGATAAGTTTCTGTCCGTTTTCTAATTGTTCTAATACTTCATATTTTTTAAACTTACCTATTAAGGCACTTAAGGCTTGAGAGAACAATCTGTGATCATCTACAATAAGTATGGGTGTTTTTTTCATTTTATGTGTGTGGATAATTAATAAAAATAGTTGTGCCTTTATTTTCTTCAGAACTTAATTTAAGTGTGGCTCCAATTAAAGCGGCACGGCTTTTCATTGTTTCTAAACCCAGTCCTTTACTTTTATCTAGAGATTTTATATTAAAACCAACACCTTTGTCTTCGACTATTATTTCTAGATTTTTAGGTTTATAATCTAAGGTTACACATAATTTCGAGCTTTTAGCGTGTTTTAAGGTGTTGTTAAAAAACTCTTGCATTATCCTAAAAAGGATGATGCCATTTTTACTCTTAAGTTGATACGGCTCCCCTTTTATTTCTAGC
>CAZMBM010000200.1:0-2361 GCA_964564475.1 uncultured Flavobacteriaceae bacterium
TTTTCCATCTATTTCTTTGAAATTACTTTCTCAACCGATTTTAATTTGTGATTTTCTCTACCATTTATTATTGCTATTGAAATGCCTTCTTTACCAGCTCTTCCTGTTCTACCACTTCTATGTGTATAGGCTTCGTATTGGTCTGGTAATTTGTAATTGATAACATGTGTTAAATCGTTTACATCTAAACCTCTTGCAGCGACATCTGTAGCCACTAAAAGTTGTAAATGTTTAGATCTGAATTTTTGCATTACAAGATCACGTTGACCCTGCGATAAATCGCCGTGAAGCGCATCAGCACTATAACCATCAGCAATTAATTTATCGGCTATATTTTTAGTTTCTGAACGGGTTCTACAGAAAACAATTCCATATATATTTGGATTGAAGTCGGTGATTCTTTTAAGCGCTAAATACCGGTTTTTTTCTTCGGTAATATAAGCCTCATGTTTAACATTTGTAGCGCCTGCATTTTTTTTACCAGCCGAAATTTCAAACGAGTTATGCATATAGTTTTTGGCGATAGCATCCACTTCTTTAGGGAAAGTAGCCGAAAATAAAAGCGTTTGTTTTTCTTCTGGTGTAACATCTAAAATACTGTCTAATTCATCTTTAAAGCCCATATTGAGCATTTCATCTGCTTCATCTAAAACAACCCATTTAATAGTATTGAGATTTAAAGCTTTTCTTCTTATTAAATCAACAGTACGTCCTGGTGTCCCCACAACTATTTGAGCGCCTTTTTTTAAACCTCTAATTTGAGTATCAATGGCAGCGCCACCATAAACGGCAACAGTTTTTAATTTGGGTAAATATTTTGTAAAATCTTTTATATTTTGAGCTATCTGAATAGCCAATTCGCGCGTAGGCGATAAAATAATAGCTTGTGTTTTACCTTGATTAGCATCTACTTGATTTATAATTGGCAAACTAAAAGCAGCTGTTTTTCCTGTACCAGTTTGTGCAAAAGCTTTTAAATCGTCTTTAGAATTTAATAAATGTGGAATGGCTTTCTCTTGGATAGGTGTGGGCTTAGAAAATCCCATATCGGTTAAAGCTTTTAATAGGTCTGGCTGCAAACCAAAATCAGAAAATGTACTCATGTAATAAGTTTAAATTTACCCCTTTTTTAGGGCGTGCAAATGTAAGGCTAATTTTTAGTTAAAACTGTAGAAATCAGTTTTTTTCTAAGCTATCTAATTCTTCACTGAAATTTTCTGCCCAAAAAACGGTAAAACCATTTTTTACAATAGCGTTATTGTTGAGCAAAATTATACGTGGCGTTTTGGCCGTAACAAAATTGCGCATCACACATTTTTGAGCTAATTGAAACTGATTTTTGGCATTTAAAGTATTGAAGATGGCAGATTTTAGCCACGATGTTTTAGAGTTATCGACATTTATACCAATAAAATTTAAGTGAGGATACCGTTTTTCAAGATAGCTCACTCTTTTTGACAAGTTATGGGCATTGATTAATTTTTTTGACCAGAAATACAAAACAGTTTTCTTGTTTTTAAAAACTGAGGCGACATCTAGTTTATCGCCATTTGTATTAATTACTTTAAAATCGAAAAGTTTATCGCCCTTTTTAATATTGTTATAATCAAAAGCCAATTGTTTAATTTCTGCAAGCATTTCTTTGTCATTGCAATTGTCATAGAATAAATTTAAAGCACGTACTCTTTGACTTTCAGAAAGATTGTATGTTAAATTATAGCGGAAGTAACTTTCGTAAATTAATTTATATAAATATATATTTTTGAGTCTATCTTCATGTATAGACGCTATTATATTTTCTAGTAAATTTAAAGCTATATTACTATCAGGATTTTTATATTTTTCTTCATAAGCTTTATGGTAGAGAAAACTTGTAACATAATTTCTATACGGAAAGAAATAGACCAAACTACTGTCATTTAAGTTAATATTATTTCTAAAGGCATAGAACTGACTATCTATTTTGGGATAGTCTTTAGATTTTAATTTACTTTTATGACGTAAAGGGTAATTTTCTTTTTCTCTATATAAGGGATATGATATGGCTACTCGGACTAACTTGTTAAAAAAAAGGGATTTCTCTTTTGTGCCAGCTTTAAATTGCTTTAATAAATTATTTTTGACTTGTAATACCGAATCTATTTGAGCGTCAAATTCATTGGCTGGTAAACCGTAAAGAGTCCTAAAAAAACTATCTTCTTTTTCATTATTTAAAAACAAGTTCATTAAAAAATTATTGCGCTCAGCACCTTTACCGCTAAAAACTAACGATTCGTCAAAATCCCATGTGTTTAAACGAATTATGATACTGTCTCTTTTTTCGAAAAAAACGTATTGGTATTCGTTACCATGTCTAAATGT
>CAZMBM010000201.1:0-2354 GCA_964564475.1 uncultured Flavobacteriaceae bacterium
ATTAAATGCCTTAGCCATTAAGCTTATTTCTTTTTTAGAAATACCGATTTTATGGGCTTTTTCTTTCCAAGTTGGAACCACATTTAAAACCTCATCTATTATTTTATCCATTTGTTTATCGTTTAAACGAAAATAGTTGCCAACACTTTTAGCTAAGTTTAAATCTAAGGCATTGTTATCGGTGTCAATGTTTAAGGCGAGCCCATCACTGTCAATAGAGGGATTAAGGTCGTAAGCAGGAGATAATTTCCACCCCTTATCTGTGAGTATAAAACCGTGATTTCTTAAATGATCATCTGTATTTGATATGGCTATATTAAATACGATTCTACGCCATAGTTGTTTTAGATTTTTTTCGATATCACAACCGTATGTTTGGATAAATTCTGCCAGATATAAATAACTGGCGGGGGCATCTCTAATGGTATCTTCGGTATTTCCGGTCATGGTCATAGCCGAAGCAAAATGAATGCGTTCTGATTTATCTCTATCGAAACGTTTGGTAAAAAAGGTGTGGTAGTGTCCTGTAATTTTTTGAATTTTACATTCAGACATTTCTATACCTGCCTTAATTGCCAATTGGTACGCTAAATACTCCCAAGCCGCTTTATCGATAGTGTCATGTTTTGCAGGGAATTTTGCAATCCACATATTTTTTTCTTTATCAATAATGTTGGCTTTAGGCCTTGCCCCTCCTAATGACGAACCCGGAGCCATCAGTATGTTTAACCATTTTTTTGCTTCATTATCGGTTGTGTCATTTTCAAAATTATTAGCCGCTTCTTGTAATTCTTCAACAGATGACCAAGGGGGTGTAGGTGTATCCTTGCTATTGTCTAAAAAAGGACCTTTGGGCTGTCGTTTAAATCGAAGTGCCCCCATTCTACTTTCATCATATACGCCTAATAAATAATCTATTTCGTATAGTGTTACAGGCTTTTCGTTTTTGTGCTTCGCTCTTTCAGCAGCTCTTCTTTTCATTAATGTTTTTCCCCAGGTGTCAGGCATACTGTCAAGAAAAATACCAAAATTTTCTTTTTTATTAGGAAATTGAGGGCCGCTATAGAATTGAATATCGGGATCTAGTAGTGTTTGATTTTTTGATTTTAACCATTCTTTGTCATACTCAAAACTAAAAGCCTTTTTCCCTTTGGCATATAATGCTGAAAGTATTCCCATTAATTGCGGTTTTGCCATGCCTTTCCAATGTGCATATACGTATATATCTAATTTGGTTTTTGCCATTTTTTACTATAATAAATCTAAATCTTGTAATTTTCTGCCGAATTCATCGTCTGCCGCTAATTTTAAAAAATCGTTTTGCAATCCTAAAACTCTTAAGACGTTAAAGAAAGCCCCCAATGATACTTTAGGGTTGCCTTTTTCTATTTGATATAAAGTTGTTCTATCTATATCAGCCCTTTCAGCTACTTGGATGGTTGTTAGTTTTCTACGCTTTCTGGCAAGCTTAATATTTTCGCCTACTTGCGCTATTATTTTTTGATGTTTGGGGAATAATATTTTCTTTTTAGATTTCATATATGTAGTATATTTTCCACAAATATAAAGTATATGTAGATAATAAACAACATTTGCATTAGATTCTTTTGTCTTTGGCATTTTTATCAAAGCTGATGAGGTTATAAGATTCGCGTAAACGGCTTCTTAGTCTGGAACCATAACGATCTTCGAGTTCTTTGGCGTTGAGGTTTGTGGTGAGGTGGGTTTTAATCTGACGCTGACTATGAATGGTTTGAGTGTAGAGGTCGTATCTTGTGAGCAGGATTTCGCCCATCACATTGCAGTTTTTGCCGTAGTGGCATCCTGTGGGTTCTACGCCTAAATCGTCAAAACAAAAGACTATTTCTTCTGTATAGGACGTCATAATCCCATAGCCTTTGGCGTTAAAATCGAAAATAATATTACGGGTCGGAATGATTTCAAAAGGCTTTTTATGGGGCACAATTGTAGGTAAAAGTTTCATAAAACTGGTTTTGCCACAACCTACAGGTCCGGATAGCAAAAGGCCTTTGCCGGTATCGATGCCGCATTTGGCACAGGTCTGGTGGTCGTTGATAAAATAACTGCACAGTTTGAATAAAAGCGCGTCATCTTCAGGGTATAATTTGAATTTTTTACCGAACATCAGCTTGCCTTTGGCATCGAGGTAGGTTTTTATTTTGGGGAAATCGTAATAGATGATGCCGTTTTTTATAGTGCCCAGTTGGTATTGGACGGTGCCGAGGGTGATGATGTGGGGTGTTTTCATTGTTTCGGGTTTTGGGTTCTGGGTTTTGAGTTGTTCTCGATACTTCACGCCTTTGGCGTGACACTCGAACTGACGCTGGGTTTTG
>CAZMBM010000202.1:0-2277 GCA_964564475.1 uncultured Flavobacteriaceae bacterium
GTCGGAATGACAACTGCTATTAATTATTATTTTGTTGCCAAATCGCAATAAAAATGTAAATTTACACAAATGTTTAGTTTTAAACATAACTTTAGATAAAAATGACCAAACGCGAACGCGAAATATTAATAATTCTCAAAGAAAATCCGCTTATAGCGCAACAAGAATTGGCCGACAGGTTGGGTATAAAACGCTCGTCGGTAGGGGTTCATTTGAGCAACCTCATCAAAAAAGGTTATATAAAAGGCAAGGGGTATATTATAGACGAGGCCCCTTATTTGGTAGTGTTGGGCGGTGCCAATGTCGATATTGTGGGCTTTACGGATAAGCCTTTGGTTTTAAAAGATTCCAATCAGGGGACGCTTAAAATATCTATGGGCGGCGTGGGGCGCAATATTGCCGAAAATTTGGTACGCCTCGGCTTAAAAACAAAACTCATAAGCGTGATAGGCGATGATGCCAACGGGCAACAACTCAAAACCCATGCGCAACAAATAGGTTTGGATATTTTAGACAGTTTGTTTTTAAAAAATCAGGCCACATCCGTTCATTTAGCCATTATGGATGAACACAACGATATGGCTTTAGGCCTTTCGGCGATGCGTATTTATGACCAATTCAGTTTGTCATTTATAAAGAAAAAACAGGCTGTATTAAAACGAGCCACTTGTATTGTTTTAGATACCAATATGCCTAAGCCGATATTAGATGAAATTGTTGCCAAATATGCTTCTAAAAAATTATTTTTAGATGCTGTGGCGGGCTCAAAAGCTTTACGTGCCAAAGACGCACTTCCCTATTTACACCTTTTAAAAGTCAATCGGTTGGAAGCCGAAATTTTAAGTGGTATCAAAATTAAAAGCAAGAGAAGTTTTTTTAAAATAGCCGATTATTTTTATAAAAAGGGTGTTAAAAACCTGTGTATTACACTGGGAG
Organism: uncultured Flavobacteriaceae bacterium; assembly: GCA_964564475.1. Classification (GTDB taxonomy): domain Bacteria; phylum Bacteroidota; class Bacteroidia; order Flavobacteriales; family Flavobacteriaceae; genus CG1-02-35-72. Next base: position 937 of record CAZMBM010000202.1, read on the forward strand.
TTGAAGGCGTTTTTTACAACAATGCTTCTGAACGCGGTTTTATAACTCCTTTAAAAGGAATAAATATTGTCAATACCAATGGGGCCGGCGATGCTTTTATGGCCGGAGTTATTTTTACCGACTTACAAAAAAAGCGGCTTAAAGAAAGTGCACAAATGGGTATGGATTGTGCAAGTATTACACTGAGACACGAAGACAATGTACACCCTCATCTGCAACAAAAACTTATTGATAACATAAAACACATTTCATGGCGTCATATTTAGACATAAACCCCGAAGTAAGGCAAGCACTTGCTCAAAATAAACCCGTTGTGGCCTTAGAATCGACCATCATTTCGCATGGCATGCCTTATCCCAAAAATTTAGAAACAGCTGTACAAGTATCGCAAACCGTTCGCGATAATGGGGCTGTGCCGGCTACCATTGCCATAATAAATGGCCGCTTAAAAGCGGGCTTAACCAAAAGCGAAATTGAATTGTTAGCCCAACTGGGGCAAAAAGTAATTAAAGTAAGTCGGCGCGATATGCCGTATGTTGTTTCTAAAAAATTAAACGGTGCCACCACAGTAGCGGCCACTATGATTATCGCTAAAATGGCCAGACTTAAAATATTTGCCACAGGGGGTATTGGGGGGGTGCACAGAGGCGCTGCCGAAAGTTTTGATATTTCGGCCGACCTGCAAGAACTCGCCCACACCAGTGTTGCTGTTGTTTGTGCCGGGGCTAAAGCCATTTTAGATCTTAATTTAACACTCGAATATTTAGAAACTCATGGGGTACCGGTGTTAGGTTATCGAACCCACGAATTACCGGCTTTTTATACCCGAAAAAGTGGTTTTAAAGTCGATTACAGATTGGATTCTCCACAAGAAATAGCGGCCTTTTTAAAAAGTAAGTGGGGTTTAAAACTCAAAGGAGGAGTCGTCATTGCCAATCCTGTGCCCGAAGCCTCTCAAATGGATTATGATGTGATAAACAAAACCGTTGAGAACGCCCTTTTAGAAGCCCATAAACGCGGTATAAAAGGTAAAGAAAGTACCCCTTTTTTACTGGAAAAAATTGCGAATCTAACCCATGGTAAAAGTTTGGAAACCAACATTAAATTGGTGTTGAATAATGCAGACTTGGCGTCTAAAATAGCCGTTGCCATGTATGCTTAAAAAATAGGTGATTTTTAGTTAAAGGTTTATTACACAAAGACTCATAAAAAAAGCACAAAGCACCGCAAAGCGTTTTCAAATCTGATTACTGCTACTAATACTGCTTGCTATTTCAAGGTCAGTACTTTCTCAATCATTTTATCATGTTGATTATAGATTTTATAAAAAGCATTCGTGTC
>CAZMBM010000203.1:0-2263 GCA_964564475.1 uncultured Flavobacteriaceae bacterium
ATTTACTTTAAAATACTCCTTGCAATCACCACTTTTTGAATTTCGGTAGTACCTTCGCCTATGGTACATAATTTCGAATCGCGGTAGAATTTTTCGACAGGAAAATCTTTGGTATAACCATAACCACCGTGAATTTGTACTGCGTCGTTGGCGATTTTAACACAGGCTTCTGAGGCATACATTTTGGCCATAGCCCCAATTTTTGTCATTGGGCGATTATTGTCTTTTAAGCTCGCGGCTTTGTGCAATAGTAATTCAGAGCATTCAATTTCTGTAGCCATATCGGCCAGTTTAAAAGAAATACCCTGAAAAGCACTTATAGGTTTCCCAAACTGAACGCGCTCTTTGGCGTATTTTAAAGCCGCTTCATAAGCTCCTTTGGCGATGCCTAGAGATAAGGCGCCAATAGAAATACGACCGCCATCTAAAACTTTTAAGGCTTGTATAAAACCATCACCTTCGGTGCCGAGTAAATTGTCTTTATGAATACGGCAATTGTCAAAAATGAGTTCGGCCGTTTCTGAAGCACGCATGCCTAATTTATTTTCTTTTTTACCCGATGTAAATCCGGGAGTTCCTTTTTCTACCACAAAGGCAGACATACCGTGAGAATCTCCTTTTTCACCTGTACGTGCCATCACTACAGTGATATGACCGTTAATACCGTGGGTAATAAAATTTTTGGCACCGTTAAGAATATAGTAATCACCATCTTTTTTGGCAGTGGTATTCATACCGCCGGCATCAGAGCCGGTATTGTGTTCGGTTAAGCCCCAGGCTCCAATCCATTCGCCCGAAGCGAGTTTTGGCAACCATTTTTCTTTTTGAGCCTCATTACCAAAATAGAAGATATGGCCGGTACACAACGAATTATGTGCGGCTACAGATAAGCCGATAGACGAATCGACTTTAGAAATTTCTTCTATAACTGTTATGTACTCGTGATAGCCCAATCCCGATCCGCCGTATTTTTCGGGAACAAATACGCCCATAAAACCCATCTCACCTAATTTATGAAAAAGCTCAATCGGGAAAAATTGTTTTTCGTCCCATTCCATCATAAAAGGGCTGATGTGCTGTTTGGCAAAATCTCTAATAGATTGCGCAATCATTTCTTGGGTTTCTGTACGGTCAAAAGTCATAATTTTCAATTTGATTTATAACGATAAGAATATATTTTGTTTAAAAAAGCCAACGTTTTAAAGAGATAAAAGTCGTCTTATTTTACTTTGCAAAACACAACTCATTCAGCTTTCAAATATAAGGCTATTCTATCAAATTTATCTACAGGAAAGCCTTCAATATTTTTTAATTCTTCGAGGTTTTGAATTTCGGCAACTTCGTCGCGATAATCAAATATTTTTTTTGTGAGTGCGTAATCTATATAGGGTAAATGCAAAACTTCTTTAAAGCCGGCGGTATTAATATTTAATTTTTCAATAGCAGGTTTTTCAAATATTTTGAAACGTTTTAAAATTCTTTTGATTACAGAGCTGTCCAGGTAAAACACCTCATAAAGTTGACTGTTAAAAGTAAAACCTTTAAGAGCTGTTCTGTAGTTTATTATACGGTTAGCCGTTTTAAGTCCCACGCCTTTTACAACAACAAGGTCTCTTGCCGTAGCCCTGTTTAGATCTTTAATAACAATGGGCTTTAATGCTTTTTTAGCTTTTTTTTGTTTGGCAATAAGCCAGTCGGGGAATTTAAACAAGGGTTTTAAAACAGACAATAAACTGTCATTAATCCCTGTTACTTTTTGAAATTGTTTAGCCGAATTGATGTATTTTCCTTTTTTGCGATAGGCTAAAAGCCGGTCTATTTCATCGGTATTCATGCCTAGGGTATAAGCTTTGTAACCGCTCAAAAAACTCGGGTTAAAAGGCCTTATGACATATTTTTTAGTTTGTGATTTTAAGGCTTTGAGGCTGTCTATTTGTTTTTGGAGTTGTTGTGTTTCTTGTGAACTGAAAATGGGTGTGTTGTCTGTAAAATCGACATAAAAGTAGAGTACTTGAAAGACTACGATCAGCAGTGCTAAAAACAGTATCCCGTTTCGTTGACGCCTGTTATACCAAAAGAAATGGGTTTTCATTTTTAAGGGTTTTAAAATTTAGCCTCCTAAAATTACTAATTTATTTTAAAGCGTAAAAAAATAGAAGCCTTAAATTAATAAGCCGATAAATAGGTATATTTGTTGGGATATAACAAGTTGGCAACTATAATGATTGACATTCTAACTGATATAATAAAATTTGGAGTTGAT
>CAZMBM010000204.1:0-2212 GCA_964564475.1 uncultured Flavobacteriaceae bacterium
GGTCTTTATATTGATAGACATAGTTCATCTCGACTCCGCTCGATGTGACAGTAGGCTCTACATAACCTTCGGGTTGGTTAAAGAATTGCAGTTGGTTGTTTTCGTTAACCATTTATTTATTTATTTTTCTCAATTAAACTCTTATAAACGGTTTCTCTAAAAGTATCGGGTTTTATAAACCACGTACCATAATTTGCATCGTATTGCGCCGTAAGGGTTTTGTTTTGTTTTACAGCTTCTAAACTTTTACCGCTATTTATTTCTTTTTGAACAGCATTACGGATGTCTTTTAGCATATTGTAATATTCTAAGAGTCCTTTTTTATCTGAATTGTTTTGGTGGCCGGGTATTATTTTTGTGTTATCATCAATTAAAAGAAGTGCCATTTCTACCGCTTTTATCACGCCGTCTATACTGCCACCCGAGTTTAAATCGATAAAAGGATATTTACCTTGAAAATACACATCGCCCATATGTAACACATTGGCTTTGGGAAAATACACCATCGCATCGCCATCGGTATGGGCATTATGGACGTGAAAAATATAAATAGCTTCGTCGTTAAAATAAAAATGTAAATCTTCTGAAAAACTAATAACAGGCAGGGCCTCTTTGGGTGAGGCGTCTTTTTTCTTACCGCGTACAAAGCTATCTACACTCATACGTTTACGCACATTATCTTGTGCCACAATAATAGCGCCTCGTTTATCCATATTGAGATTGCCACCTGTATGGTCGCCATGCCAGTGGGTGTTGATTAAAAATTTTACAGGTTTGTCTGTCAAAGTTTTAATGGCGGCCAGAATTTTAGGCGTTAGCGGAGCGTATTGGTCATCTATCATAAAAACACCATCGGCACCAATAGAAATACCAATATTGCCCCCCTGTCCTTTGAGCATATAAATATTATCTGTAAGTTTTGTAATGCTAATGCTAACTTCTTTTTTCTGAGCAAAAAGCACTGTACTTAATAACAAGCACAGTATTGGTATTTTAATGGCTTTCATTTGGTAACGGGTTTTAAATAGTTATTTACACCCATAACATGCGAGGCTTTATAAGCGTCTAAAAATGCCGGTGTGAGGTATTGACTCCCCATAAGCTTATTGGCTTCTAAAATCTTATTAATATCTAATTTTAAATAGGCTTTGAGCATAGGTATAGACAGCGGGGCATAACTGTAATGCCAAGGTTCGTAATTAAAACCTTTGCGATTGGGGTCTTTGGTATAAACAAGGTAAAAACCAAAACTGTTGGCATGGGCGTCTAACCAGTTCTTTAATTTGGCATAAACTTTACCCTTTTCAAAATATTTGGCTTGTAGCACATCTTTGGTTGGGGCTTTTACGGCATCCTCTACAATATCAATATCTGTAGCCCAATGATGACGTGAGGTGCCCGGTATAGTAGAGTATTCTATTATTTTGGCAATGGCCTGTTGGGGTGTTAATCCCGCTTTGGTATAGCGTGTATATTTACGTTGCCAAATGCGGTTTTGATGGTCGTAACTTCTAAAACTGGAAACGACTTTAATTTTTATACCGTCCTTTAAAGCCGCTTTTTGCATTTTTACAAAGGCGTGGTAAGCTTCCTTTTGAAGTTTAAATGTGTTGCCGTAAAGTTGGGACGGATTCTTACCAATTAATTGGCCAACCGAATAATTGGTTTGTTGATGCACATCATCATGGCACGTAGTGCTTACTACGACACAATATATAAAAAGAAAGGTTTTAATTGTGAGCATTTTAAAATTACTATGCTACAATGTTACAAAATATTTTTTATAATCTATTAAGGTCTCGATACACTCACACCTTTGGTGTGAGTACTCGACCTGACTGAAGGTACATAGTAACGTCTCTTCGAGTGGTTTTTGTGAGTGAAAGGGACAAAAATTGTATCGAGAAGTAAGGTGGAAAATACTGTATAAAAGACTTCTAATTCTTTTTAGCTTTTTTAGAACCTTCGTAAATTTCGTATTGCACATACCGGCAGTCTAAATTGCCGTTTTTTAGCGGAATACGTCTAGAGGTTCTTAAACCCACATGTTTTAAAGCTTCTAAATCTGAAGTTATAAGCCAGGCTTGTGAGTTTTTATAAGCGTGTTTTAAAGTATCGCCAATATTTTTATAAAAGCTTTCGGCTTGTATGGCTAAACGTTCGCCGTAAGGCGGATTAAAAACCAACATCAAAGGGCCTCTTACATCTTTTT
>CAZMBM010000205.1:0-2205 GCA_964564475.1 uncultured Flavobacteriaceae bacterium
TAATTAACACTAAAAGCCTTACTTTTGTAAACTAATTTCAACTTTAATGACGCATAAAGCCGGCTTTGTAAATATTATAGGAAATCCCAACGTAGGGAAATCAACATTGATGAATGCTTTTGTAGGCGAGCGTTTGTCTATAATCACGTCTAAAGCCCAAACCACGCGTCATCGTATTTTGGGGATTGTTAATGGCGATGATTTTCAGGTTATTTTTTCGGATACCCCGGGCATTATAAAGCCCGCTTATACTTTACAAGAAGCGATGATGACTTTTGTAAAAGCCGCTTTTGATGATGCCGATATTCTGATTTACATGGTAGAAATAGGCGAAAAAGACTTAAAAGATGACGTTCTTTTTAACAAGATTGTCAAAGCCAAAATACCTGTTTTATTGCTGATTAACAAAATAGACACTTCTAACCAAGAAAACGTAGAAGCCGGTGTAGATTATTGGCAACAAAAAGTACCCAATGCTTTGGTACTGCCCATTTCGGCACTTCAAAATTTTAATATTTCTACAGTTTTTGATAAAATTATAGCATTACTCCCCGAGTCGCCTGCTTTTTATCCCAAAGACCAACTAACCGATAAACCCGAACGCTTTTTTGTAAACGAAAAGATTCGCGAAAAGATTTTGTTGTATTACAAAAAAGAAATTCCTTATTCTGTTGAAATTGAAACAGAAGCATTTAATGAAGAGAAAAACCTCATTCGCATCCGTGCCATTATCATGGTAGAACGCGACTCTCAAAAAGGCATTATCATAGGGCATAAAGGCGCTGCTTTAAAACGTGTGGGTGCCGAAGCGCGCAAGGATTTAGAAATATTTTTTAATAAAAAAATATTTCTAGAATTGTATGTTAAAGTCAACAAAAACTGGCGGAATAACAAAAAACAACTCCGCCGATTTGGATACGAGGATTAAACTTTTTTAAGTAAAATAGACAAGATTTAGTCAAACCGGTAAGCTGCCGAAATAGAGCCGTATTTATGGGCGGTAGCCCTGTTATTGTCAACAGCTTTGGTAATATAAGTAATGTCATAACCGAAATTAAACCGATTGGTGGCCCATTTAAATCCAACTTGCAGGCTGGCTTTTAAAGGTTTTGAATCAAAAGTAAGGGGGCTGTTATCATTAAACAAACTGCCTTGTATGGTCGCATTATAGGCCACATAAGTCAGTTGTGGTTTTACAAAAAAGAAAAATTCTTTTACAGGAATTTTTGATGCTTCTGCGTTGATGTTACTGCCAAATAAAATACTGTTAAAAATAGGGTTTAGAGAGTTAATGCCAATACGACTTATAAAGCCTAAGCCCATTTCGTTAAAAATAGTTCCTACTTTGGCTGTAGCAAAAGCATTAAAATCTATTTGTTTAGATTTTGAATAAGCCATGTTTTTAAGGTAAAAAGCATTGATATTTGCTCCTAACTGGTTTTGAATTTGATATTGCCATCCGGCAATGGGGGGTAAATTAAAAGCGCGATGATACCATTTTTGTATGGTTTCGGCACCCGAATCAGGGCCTAAAATACCCAGTTGGTAGGTCATTTTAAAAAGGCTTTTGTTTTTAAAATATTTCGCCACAGAAAAATCGGCAAACAAATACCCTGCAAAAGGTCGGTCTTGATTGAAAATACTTGGTACATAAGCTCTAAAAGGGGTGTAGATGTATTGTCCAAATTGTATTGTATATATTTTTTTAGCTAACTTATCGGGTGTTGTTTTTGGTAAAAACCGATACACCAAAGTCAGCCCGTTGGTAAAGTATTGATCTTGATTTATAGAAACAAATACGTCGTTATCACTTATAAAACCAAATGATTTGCTCTGTTGCTTTTGTCCGAAAATAAAAGTTGAAACTAATATAAAAATACTTAGGAGGGTGTTTTTTAGAATCATAATTTAAAGTTAAGTCACGTCAATTTTTCTAATTAACAAGGCCGCTAATTTAGGAAAAAAGCGTTTGATAAGAATACCGTAAATTTCTTTATGCCCAATGGCTTTTTCTTGCCTGTCTTTTTTTATGGCCTGTAACATTTCTTTAGCCAAACGTTCGGGAGTAATGCCATTTTGCGTGCCTTTATCCGTTTTATTTTGTGGTTTGCCGTTGCCCGTCAAAGCGTTTTTAGAAACGTTTGTTTGTACAAATCCGGGGCAAATAAGCGTCACTTTTATATTGTATTTATACACCTCGGCACG
>CAZMBM010000206.1:0-2152 GCA_964564475.1 uncultured Flavobacteriaceae bacterium
CAAAAAGCGGCTTTAAATTTAGGGATGCACACCATTGTTATGAATTTTAACAACGAAGGTTGGTCGCTTGAATTTGAAGAGGGCAGTATTATGAATGGCTCAAAATCTGAACATATAAAAGAAGCGGCACAAGTGGTATCGCAGTATTGCGATGTGTTGGCGGTAAGAGCCTTTGCCAAGTTGAAAAATAAAGAAGATGACCTTAAAGATAAAGTCTTAAACGGTTTTCTAAAATATGCCGATATACCGCTTATTAATATGGAAAGTGCTGTAGGACATCCCTTACAGGCTTTGGCCGATGCCATAACCCTTGAAGAATACAAACCCAAGTACAAACCTAAAGTGGTGTTGACCTGGGCACCGCACCCCAAGCCTTTGCCACATGCCGTAGCCAATTCGTTTACAGAAATGATGCATATGCAAGAGGCCGATTTTGTCATAACACATCCAAAGGGCTATGAATTGGATAAGCAGATTATCAAAAACACAAAAATTGAATACAATCAAGAAAAAGCTTTTAAAAATGCCGACTTTATTTATGCCAAAAATTGGAGTTCATATTATGATTATGGAAAGATCTTAAAAACAGAAGACGATTGGCAAATAACACCCGAAAAAATGACGCTTACAAACCGTGCCAAATTTATGCATTGTTTACCCGTAAGGCGGAATGTTGTAGTTGCAGATGAAGTGTTAGACTCTAAAAATTCAATTGTAATTCAACAAGCCCGTAACAGGACTTATGCGGCGCAAATTATCCTTAAAAAAATTCTAAAGAATTTAAGATGAAAGAAAAACTTAAAATAGTAAAAATAGGCGGTAATATTATTGAAGATGAAACGCTTTTAAAAACTTTTTTAAAAGATTTTGCGCTACTGGAAAAGCCCAAAATATTAGTGCATGGCGGTGGCAGATCGGCTACTAAATTGGCTAATAAGTTAGGATTAGAACCCACAATGTACAAAGGCAGACGCCTCACCGATAAAGATAATTTGGATGTGGCTGTTATGGTTTATGCAGGTCTTATTAATACAAACATTGTGGCATACTTGCAGGCATGCAATACACCGTCTGTAGGACTTACGGGCGCCGATGCCAACGTGGTTTTGGCTGCCAAAAGGCCGGTAATGCATATTGATTACGGCTTTGTGGGCGATATTATAAATGTCAATGCTAAAAACATTAAGGTATTTTTAGGCAATGGTTTAACGCCTGTTTTATGTGCGATATCGCATAATAACAAAGGGCAGTTACTCAACACCAATGCCGATACCATTGCCGCTGAAGTGGCAGCTGCTTTGAGTGATTTTTATCAGGTAGAACTGCATTATATTTTTGAATTAAAAGGCGTTTTATCTGACATTAACGATAAAAATTCGGTTATAGAAAACATCAACCTTAAAACGTACGAAAAACTCTTAGACGCTGCAAAAATTTCTGAAGGCATGCTGCCTAAATTACACAACTGTTTTAGAGCCCTTGAAAGAGGTGTTTGCCAAGTCAAAATTGGCGATGCATCCCTTGTATCTGACGTACAAAATTTACACACCACTTTAAGTTTAAAATAATGAAAACAGATTTAACACAAGAGGCTGTAAACCTGCTTAAAAACTTAATAGAAACACCCTCATTTTCGGGAGAAGAACACGGAACTGCGACCTTGATAAAAGAGTGGTGTACAAATCATCAAATTAGTTTTAAGTCAGATAAAAACAATGTATGGCTTATAAACAAATACTTTGACCCGGCTAAAAAAACCATTTTACTCAACTCGCATCACGACACGGTGAAACCCAATAAAGCCTACACAAAAAATCCGTTTAAGGCTGAGGTGTCAAACGGAAAATTGTACGGCTTAGGCAGCAATGATGCCGGAGGCTGTTTGGTGAGTTTATTGGCGTGTTTTACCCATTTTTATGTCACTAAAAACTTGAAATACAATTTGGTTTATGTGGCATCGGCCGAAGAAGAGAGTTCGGGAAAAAATGGGCTAAACAGTATGTTAAAAATTATACCCCCCATTGCTTTTGCCATAATTGGCGAGCCCACTTTAATGCAGTTGGCTATTGCCGAAAAAGGTTTGTTGGTTTTAGATTGTGAAGCTTCGGGGACACCCGGTCACGCGGCGCATGGTACTGGCGATAATTCAATT
>CAZMBM010000207.1:0-2077 GCA_964564475.1 uncultured Flavobacteriaceae bacterium
ATATGACGTTTTAGAAGGTTTTGAAAATTCGGCTATGATAATTGATGCCACTAAAAAATTGGATATTTTATCAAAGCAATTATATGTTCAGACAAAATCTTTAGACGAGATTGTAAAAATGGCTAAAGATAAGGACCGCTTATTACAATCAATTCCGTCTATACAACCCATAAAAAAAGAGGATTTATTGCGTATGGCTTCTGGTTACGGATGGCGTACAGATCCTTTTACTAAAGCGCGTAAGCGTCATAAAGGGATGGATTTTTCAGCCATAGTAGGCACACCTGTTTACGCTACTGGTAATGGCATTGTAAAACGTGCCGACAGACGTTTATCGGGTTACGGAAAACACATTGAAATTAATCACGGATTTGGCTATGTTACTTTATATGCTCATTTAGATAAATACAATGTAAGACGTGGGCAACGTGTTAAACGTGGCGATGTAATTGGCTATGTTGGTATGACGGGTAGAACGGCAGGGCATCATTTGCATTACGAAGTGCATAAAAATGGTGTCGCTATAAACCCTATTAATTTTTATTATGGCAATTTAACACCCGAAGAGTTTTTAGAAATGCAACGTATCGCTTCTCAAGAAGGACAATCAGAAGACTAATGTTTATAGATTTACCAGAAAAACGTTATTATAATATAGGTCTAGTGGCCAAAGCTTTTAATGTTAACACCTCACTTATAAGATTTTGGGAGCAAGAATTTAGCATTATCAAACCAAAAAAAAATAAGAAAGGCAATCGTTTATTTACCCAAGAAGATATCAAAAATTTGCAACTCATTTACCGCTTGGTAAAAGAACAAGGATTTACTTTAGAAGGCGCTAAAAAGAAGTTGAGAACAAAACCTCAAAAACTTGAAACAGCTAACGAAGCTATTGTTAAGTTAGAAGCCATAAAACAAGAACTTATTAAGATTGAAAAGCAACTTTAATTAGTAGAATTTTAAGAAAACAAACGACTATTTATAAGGGCTAATAACGTATATTTGACACCTTAAAATCAGCATAAATTAACTGCTTATATGACCAATAGTTTTTCGACATCAGATGCCGTTAAAAATAATGAAGAAACTGTGCAACTCACAATCATTTTAGACGAAGAAACACACACATTGAATCTAAAACCCAATGAAGTTATTTTAGATGCTGCTTTAAATGCCGGATTAGAGGCACCCTATTCTTGTCAGGGTGGTGTGTGTACAACTTGTATGGCAAAAGTTACAGAAGGTAGGGCAGAGATGTTAGATAATTCTATTTTAACCGATGACGAAATAGAAGAGGGTATTGTATTAACCTGTCAAGCACAAGCCAAAACAGCGACAATTACAGTAGATTATGACGCTATTTAATAAATTATAAAATGGAATTACAGGATATTTTAAATGCTGTGCCGCTTGGTGTTGCCCTTTCTTTTATGATTGGACCTGTATTTTTTGTATTATTAGAAACGAGTGTTTTAAAAGGTGTTAAAGAAGCCATAATTTTTGATGTAGGCGTTATTTTATCTGATGTATTTTTTATCATTTTAGCCTATTTTGGAAGTCATCAAATATTAGAAAAAATAAAAGATGAGCCTAGTTTATTCGTTTTTGGTGGCTTAATTTTAGCCGTTTACGGACTCATAAGTTTACTTAAAAAGAAGGAACAAATAATAGTAGAAGATGTAAACCTTAAGGTTGTAAAGAAAAATATTTATCTAAAATTAATGCTTAAAGGATTTTTCCTAAATTTTATAAATATCGGTGTTTTGGCTTTTTGGATTGGGATGATTGTTGTTATTGGTCCTAATGTTAATATGGTGCCATCGCGTATTTTTAATTTCTTTTTAACTGTTATACTTTCTTATTTTTTAGTCGATTTATTAAAAATATTTTTGGCAAAACAACTTCAGAAAAAATTGACACCCGCCGTTATTGTTAAAATTAAACGCGGTATGGGTGTATTGTTAATCATCTTCGGATAATCACTTTTTGCAAAAGGTATCTTTCCTAAAAAAGTGTGGACAATAGTAGCGTTTAGAAAGATGGTTAAGAAAAATGTATATAATATGAAAATGAAATA
>CAZMBM010000208.1:0-2063 GCA_964564475.1 uncultured Flavobacteriaceae bacterium
CGTATAACAAATAACATTTAACTTTTGCAAAAGCACTCTTTTCGGTTAAGCATTGAGAGCCTTTGTCCTGCCTACGGCAGTATAAACCTACTTTGTGAAATAGTCTTTTAACACGAAATGCCGAACTCGGAACAGTTAGTCGTCTGTTATCCGTTTATAGTTCTCTGTTTTTACTTTGTCATTTACAAAAATCCAAATACTTTCCGCCCATTACGGTTATAACTAGATGCTAGAACCAAGAACCTAGAGTTTGCAATCACAAGTATCGAATTACAAAAACCAACTTTTAACAAATAACCGAAAGCATAAAAACAACATGATTTAAAATAATTACAATATAGGAATATAATTCCGAAATTGTATATATTTGCAGTATGATTAAAAGAGAAGCTGAAAAATATTTAAAGACTTTAGCCCAACAATTTAAAGCCGTAGTGGTTGTAGGACCTAGACAATCGGGGAAAACCACTTTAGTCCGTTCGCTTTTTAAAGAAAAGGCCTATGTTAATTTTGAAAACCCCGATACACGTTTATTTGCACTAGAAGACCCCAGAGGGTTTTTGGCAAATTATCCTCATGGTGCCATATTTGATGAAGCGCAAAGAGTACCCGAAATATTTTCTTATTTGCAACAAATTTTAGACGAATCAGGTACAAAAGGCTTATTTATTATCACGGGCTCAAATAATTTTCTCCTTCAAGAAAACATTTCACAAAGTTTGGCGGGCAGGGTCGGTTATTTGCTATTATTGCCTTTAACCTTAAATGAAATAAAGGATAGCAAAGCCAATATCAGTCAACAAATATTTAAGGGGAGTTACCCTTCATTATATAACGATGTTATTGATGCTTCGACTTGGTATTCAAATTATATCAGAACCTATGTTGAACGCGATGTGAGATTGATAAAAAACATTACCAATCTTGTGACTTTTGAACGGTTTTTACGGCTTTGTGCCGGAAGGATTGGCCAACTTCTCAATATGAATAGTTTGGCAGTTGAAGTGGGTGTCGATTCTAAAACGGTCAATGCTTGGATAGGTGTTTTAGAAAGTAGTTTCATCTTATTTAGGTTACAACCCCACCATAAGAATTATAACAAGCGTTTGGTAAAAATGCCCAAACTCTACTTTTATGATACGGGTTTAGCCGTATCCCTATTGGGGGTTCAAAATAGCAGCCAATTGGATTTACATCCTTTTAGAGGTGCCCTTTTTGAAAATATGCTTGTAACCGATTTTCTTAAAACAAGATTTAATAAAGCCAAATCAAATAATCTTTATTTTTGGCGCGATAATGTGGGTCATGAAATTGATTTGTTAATTGATAACGGACCCAATTTGATTCCCATCGAAATAAAATCGGGTCAAACCGTTACCACAGATTATTTTAGGGGGCTCATTTATTGGCAGAAATTGACAAAGACAGAAGAAGGCTATGTTATTTACGGCGGTAAGCGTTTTCAAAAGAGAAGTAATGGAATAACCATTATACCTTATCGCAATACAAATTACTTAGTTGATAAATTATTGGACAAATAAAAATTTAAGATTAACCCGGAATACCGAGTTGATAAAGCCACCGCAGGTTATACTGACCGTCTCCTCTAGGGGCATTTATTACGTCTTAGCAAGGAAAATTTTGGGAATCTAAATAATTGACGCAGCAATCTTTTGAAACAGACTCAGAACTCACAAAAAGAATCTATTTATAATCGAGTATTAATTTAGAGATTGCCTGCCCGAGGTAAGCGGGCCACAACCCGAATTCTAGGAACTTGTAAAGACAGATAAAAGGCGGCGTCAGTTTGAGTGTCACGCCGATGGCGTGATGTATCGAAAACAAGCGAATGATGCTTTCCCGACCTGTCTTGCCAGACAACTGCGCTTCCGTTTATAAGCGGAACCACTTGAAGAGACTAATTAAATATTGATCAACACAGAACCCGGAGCAGAGAACAGCCAAAGTTGTACGCTAATTTAACAATTTTGAAGAGGTGTTGATTTGATGATTAACCCGAAAGCCGTGTTCTTTGTGCTACTTTGTGAAATAACCCAAAACCC
>CAZMBM010000209.1:0-2037 GCA_964564475.1 uncultured Flavobacteriaceae bacterium
AAAAATATTTTAACAATAGCTATCAACACTACGTTTTGGCACAATTAGCACTAAAAAACATCATTCCGCTTTCAGTCTTAAGTTCTTTGAACAGTTGTTTAACAGATTATAAAACGGATAATAACATCCGTCTTAACTCAGAATTTAACAGCCTTATAAGGAAACATATAAAAAATGAACCCGTGCCCTTTATTTACGAAAAAATAGGCGAAAAATACAGTCATTTTTTTATAGACGAAATGCAAGATACCTCTGTTTTTCAGTGGGAGAACCTCATTCCTTTAATTGGCGATGCCTTATCGCAACCCAACAGCAGTTTGTTTTTGGTAGGTGATGCCAAACAGGCTATTTACCGGTGGCGTGGTGGCGAAGCCCAACAGTTTATCGATCTTACTCTAGATAAAAATCCGTTTTTTACAAAAAAACAGGTCGAAACACTCCCAACAAATTTTAGAAGCTTTTCTAAAATCGTCACTTTTAATAACGACTTCTTTAAAAATGCTTCAAAATTTTTGTCAAACCCTACTTATCAAGCTCTTTATAAAAATAATTCAAGTCAGGAAATTACCGATAAAGCAGGTGGTTATGTTCAAATAGATTTTCTGGAAAGAGGTCTTAAAGGCGAAGATAAATTACTGGCCTTTACCGATGTCATTACTACAACACTTCAAAATTTAGACAGTAGCTACGCTTTGGGCGATGTGTGTATTTTGGTAAGAAACAAAAAAGACGGCGCCAAAATTGCCGAAAACCTAACGGCCAAAGGTTTTGACATTATGACCTCTGAGTCATTATTATTGACAAATGCTACGAGCGTCAATTTTATTGTTGATTTTTTGAGCTATTTAGTTGACAATTCAAATCAAAAAGCCTTGGCCGATGCTTTTATCTTTTTACACGAACATCTAAAAACAACCATAGATACACACACTTTTGTAAGACCTTTTATTAATATCTCTCAAAAAGAACTTCTCAATAAACTTACCGAATTATCTATAGATTTTTCTTTGAGCCGTTTTAACGAAATGGCCCTATATGAATCTGTAACTTATTTGGTGCGGTGTTTTAACTTAATCGACACATCGGATGCTTTTATTCAGTTTTTTTTAGAAGAAGTCCTAAATTTTGAACAAAAACAACAGGGTGCTTTAGCCGATTTTTTAGATTATTTTGAAAGCAACAAAGACAATTTTAGCGTCGTTTCTACACAAAACACAAAGGCTGTAAGTATTTTAACCATTCATAAAGCTAAGGGACTTGAGTTTCCTATTGTTATTTTCCCAAACAATGTAAATCTTTATAAAGAAATAAATCCAACAGAATGGTACACTCCCAACAAGCCAACACATTTTAATAATTTTGACACCTTGCTTATAAACGGCGGATCACAATTAGAAAAAACAGATACCGTTGGACAAACTATTTATAAAAACAGAAAAGAAGCTTTAGAACTCGACAATTTAAATTTGTTATATGTAGGTTTAACACGTGCTGTTGAACAATTATACCTCATTACCGAGCAACCGCCCTCTAAAAATTCTAAAAGTATTACTTACAGTTTGATATATGACGATTTTTTAAAAACACAAGGTTTATGGCAAGAAGGACAAAACAGCTATTCTTTTGGATCTAAAGAGCGCCCCAAACATCCTTGTTTAGAAGAAAAAGTAACGCACATAAATACACTTAAAGTCAGACATATTTCTACCGATTGGCAATCGCACAAAATACATATTGTACCAAATGCCTCAAAATATTGGAATGAAATCCAAAAAGAAGCCGCCGAATTCGGCACCCTTTTACACGCCGTTTTAGCGCAAATAAAAACAGCTGACGACATTAACACCGTTCTCGACAGCTATTTTAAAACAGGTGAAATAACCGCTTTAGATGTCACTAATTATCAAAAACTTATTTTACAAATTGTCAATCATCCGCAATTAAAAGACTATTACGCAACAAACAATACTGTTTATAATGAATGTGAAATTGTAACAGCAGATAAAACGCTTCTTAGATTAGACCGCCTTATTATAA
>CAZMBM010000210.1:0-2024 GCA_964564475.1 uncultured Flavobacteriaceae bacterium
CCCCGCTCCCGCACGATTGCATCGTGTGAGAGCCAGCGGAGTTAGTCTTTCTTGTAGCCTATTTTAGTTCTTGGTTTTTCGTTATTTTTCTTATCAATTAACTCATCTAAATAGTTAAAAACCAATTCAATATTTTTAGAGTGATTTGCTAGTTTCTTTTTGATTTCTTCAATATCGAGTTTTAAATTTAAATTATCTGTTAAAGTTTTTCTCATTTGCACAAAAACTTCAATGATTCTAATACTCATTTTTGTGGCCCTATCTCCTGTTAAAACATTGGCTAATTGTAATATTCCGTGTTCTGTAAAGACATAAGGTAAAGAACCTCCAAGGTGTTTTTTAGAAGGTATCGCATTTTGCGATACCATAAAATCGGTTTCTTTTTCGGTTAATCTAAACATAAAATGTTCTGGAAATTTTTCGATATTTCTTTTAACCTGTTCACGTAATCGTATGTTTTTAACGTCATAAAGTTCTGCTAAATCTCTATCTAACATTACTTTTTGTTCTCTAATTAAATAGATTTTATTGGTAATTATTTCGTCAGGGATAGTAATCTTATCGCTCATTTTAAATAAAACTTCGGTTGTAAAATTACATTTTTTTAATTATTTAACGGATGATACAAATTTATAGTTTTGTACAGATTTATTAGTATCCCCGCTCCCGTCACGCCACAGCGTGGTGGAACACTAAATATATAAATTTTAGTTTACTTGTTTAAAAAACACACTCCCTATCCCTAAAAACCGGCTCTTTATTTTTAATTACCATACAAAAGTCTCAATAAAAAAGGAACACGATACAATTGCGCATGAGCAGGGGTAAGATCTTTCTAAAATTTCATAACTCTTTTAATCCATTTGAGTTTGAGCTTGGTATGGGGGTAATATTTTAGAGGTAATTCTAACCAAGTGGGTTTGTCTAATACACTTTTATAGTGGGTAAAACATTTAAATCCGGCTTCGCCATGGTAATTTCCAATACCGCTAAAACCCACACCGCCAAAGGGTAATTTTGTGTTTGTTATGTGCATAACAGCATCGTTAATGGCACCGCCGCCAAATGAAATCTGATTTAATATTTTTTTCTTAGCAGTTTTGTTGTTTGTAAAAACATAACAAGAAAGCGGTTTGGGTAATTTATTTACTTTATCGATAGCCTCTTGCAGAGAGTCATAGGAAATTACAGGAAGTATGGGCCCAAATATTTCTTCTTGCATCACGGCATCATCAAAAGTGATATTGTGTAAAATGGTTGGCTCGATATATCGATTTTTAACATCTATTTTCCCACCAAAAAAGACCTTATCGGGATGTATTATTTTAGATAAGCGTTCAACATTTCTGTCGTTGATAATCTGAACATAATTATCGTTTTTAAACGAAAATTGCTCTTTTAAAATTTCGACTTTTGCCAATTCTAGAAATTCCTGAGCTTTAGAAGTGTGAACCATAACGTAATCTGGTGCGATACAAGTCTGACCGGCATTTAAAAATTTAGCCCAAATTAATCGTTTTACCGTCATTTTTAAATGGCAATCTTTAGTTATGAATGCGGGGCTTTTACCGCCTAATTCTAACGTAACAGGCGTGAGGTTTTTTGCAGCGGCCTGATAAACTATCCGTCCCACCCTTGTGCTTCCGGTAAAGAATATTTTATCAAATTTTAGTTTTAGCAATTCTGTCGTTTTATTTACACCTCCTTCAATCACAGTAAAAAAATGAGAATCAAAATTTTTGCCGATTAAACTTGCCATTAAGCTACTGGTGGCACCAGAAACTTCGCTGGGTTTTAAAATAACGGTATTGCCAGCAGCGATGGCTGCCACAACCGGAGCTAAAGATAATTGATAAGGATAATTCCACGCCCCAATTACCAAACAAACGCCTAGGGGTTCTGGAATAATATAGCTTTTTGCAGGGAAATTTAGAAAATTAGTACCAACATTTTTAACTCTTCCCCAAGATTTAAGGTTTCGTTTGGCTTCTTTAATATCGTTATAAACCAAAGACAATTCACTT
>CAZMBM010000211.1:0-2015 GCA_964564475.1 uncultured Flavobacteriaceae bacterium
TTTTTTTATTAAGAGCTATGGCTTGTTCAAAACTGAGCCATTTAACCGTGGTGTCTTGGGCAAAAGACGGCCAAGTAAAAAGTATTATAAAACCTAATAATCCAAACCTTTTCATAAGCGTTGTTTGTACTAGTAGTCGTAAAAAAATAAATTTTATTACTTAACGAACACCATGCATAAGTTTTTTAATTACCGGATTGAGCAACATAGCCAATAATCCTATGCCAATGGGTATCAGCGTAAAAATCAAGAAAAACGTTGACAATGAATATGCAGCTGTAATTTTATCTATGAGCCCCCCCATAGAACCAGCCGTTTTATTACCAATGGCAATAGCAATATACCAGACGCCAAACATAAAGGCTATCATACTGGCCGGTACCAATTTACTGATGTAAGATAGTGCTACCGGAGACAAACACAACTCACCTAAAGTGTGGAATAAATAGGCAAAAACCAACCACATAACACTAACCGAAGCGGTTTTAGCGCCTTGTGGAATACCGCTGGCACCATAGGCTAAAAAGGCAAAGCCCAGACCTAATAATATGAGACCAAAGGCGTATTTAAAAGCCCCGCTTGGGTTGTATTTACTTTCCCACCATTTAGAAAAAAGAGGGGCAAAAGTAATGATATATAATGAGTTAAGTACGCTAAACCACGAGGCTGGTATTTCAGGATTGTCTTGACCCCATTGTCTGTAAAGCATCCATAGAGCAAGTCCCCAAATAATGACAAAACTAAAACCCAAAAAGAGGTTTGATAGAGCGTAATTTTTAAAGGTTTGTTTAAATAAACTTAAAAGTACATAAGTAATAATACCGAGCGGAACAATGGTAACCAAGGTATTGACAATTCTAAAGATATTAGCGGCATTGCCTTCTAATACGCGGTGTGTGTAGTCGCGGGCAAAAATAGACATTGAACCTCCTGCTTGTTCAAAAGAAGCCCAGAAAAATATGGTAAAAAAGGCAAAGACAAGCACAGCAATTAACCTGTCTCTAACCTTAGTGTTGTATTGCGGAATCCTTATGCCGACCAATAAAATAAATAAACCTACGGCACCAACTATTATGTAGTTGCTTATATCTACCCCCCCAAAAGACAACAAATTATTTTGGGTTATTTTAGAAAAAGCATCATTAAAAATCCAAAAGAGCCCGGCAACAGTCATTACCACCATCATTGTTTTATGAAGAGGTGAAAAAGCAACAGAATTACCTTTAGCCACTTCATCGGCTGTATCTTTGGCTTCGCCTTTGGGCTTTAAACCGATGTCTCCAAAGATATTTTGACCAAAATAAAACTGCAACATACCCAAAAACATAAAAATACCGGCCAGTCCGAATCCAAAACTCCATCCGACTTCTTCACCTATATACCCACACAGCAAAATACCCAAAAAGGCGCCGGCATTAACGCCCATATAAAAAATGGTATAAGCCCCGTCTTTTTTACCTTCGTGTCCTTCGTACATTAAAGAAATTATTGATGTCATATTGGGTTTAAAAAATCCATTACCAACAATTAACAAACTGATACCTATGTATAAAAAAGTAGGGGTTTCTACAGCCATTGAGGCATGGCCTAAGGTCATAATAAAAGCCCCGATAACAACCGCCCAACGGTAGCCTATTTTTTTATCGGCCAACCAACCGCCCAAAATGGGTGTTATATAAACCAAAGAGGTATAAGTACCATACAGCGCTAAGGCATTTTCACGTGGCCAGCCCCAACCGCCGTCTATTAAGGCAGAAGTTAAGAAAAGCACCAAAAGCGCCCGCATACCATAATACGAAAAACGCTCCCACATTTCGGTAAAAAACAAGACAAAAAGGCCTGCAGGATGCCCTAATACATTGGTTTTAAAAAAACTGTCGTTAGTTGTTGAAGTCATAATTATTTTAATTTGGAGTTATAAGAAAAAAACCCTCCAGACCTTTGCCTAGAGGGTTTAATATTATTTTTTAAACGTCGTCTGCTGTAAGCACATGCTCATCATCTTCGGCCCCATG
>CAZMBM010000212.1:0-1992 GCA_964564475.1 uncultured Flavobacteriaceae bacterium
AGAAAATATTAAATAATTACTAAACAGTTTATCAATTAGTTACAATCAAGTCTTTATTCTAACAGTCCCGAGAATTCGGGGCGTTCTTATATCTTTTACCGGGTACTAATGATTGCATTTGTTAAATATAAAAAGGTTTCGGAATAGAATAATTTTCTTATAATATTTTCTTAACTCTTCCTACAATACCACATTCCAACATCACTTTAATACCATGCGGATGTGTAGTCGAGTTGGTTAAAAGCCGTTTTACAATACCTGAAGTAAGTTTGCCGGATCGTTGGTCTTGCTTTTGCACTACCGCTACTTTTGAACCTATTTTAATATGTTTTCTGTTTTTCCCGTCAAGATTATTAAAATTCATAGTCATTTAATTTATCCGCAAATTAGCACAATTAATTTACAAAATAAATGTCAATTGTTTTCCTGCTATTTATTTACTAAGTTTACCTACTTTAAAATGCGGCTTTATGCTTACTCTAACCATTAACAATAAAAAATACACCATCGATGCCACTACGGATATGCCTCTCTTATGGGCTATTCGTGATTTGGCAGGTCTTACCGGTACCAAATTTGGCTGTGGCAAAGGACTCTGTGGCGCCTGTACCATTTGGTTGGATGACAAACCGAT
This sequence comes from uncultured Flavobacteriaceae bacterium, assembly GCA_964564475.1. Taxonomy (GTDB): domain Bacteria; phylum Bacteroidota; class Bacteroidia; order Flavobacteriales; family Flavobacteriaceae; genus CG1-02-35-72. The sequence goes on from CAZMBM010000212.1 coordinate 635, forward strand.
TCGTTCTTGCCAAGTGCCTGTTTTGGCAGCCATAGGTAAAAACATTACCACCATAGAAAGTCTTGAAGATACTTTTGCCCATTTGCAAAAGGCTTGGGAAGAATTAAATGTCCCGCAATGTGGTTATTGTCAACCCGGACAGCTGATGAGTGCCGCAGCGCTTTTAAAAGAGATACCAAATCCCAACGACGAAGAAATAAACAAGGCAATGGCAGGAAATATTTGCCGTTGTGGCACCTATAAACGTATTAAACAAGCCATAAAACTGGCCGCTACTAACCAAAATATTCCAACTCATGGCTGATATTAAAAATTTAAGTAGGCGTCATTTCTTAAAAGGATTGGGATTGGTTTCAGGAGGTTTGGTTTTGGCCTGCAGCCATCCTACTAAAGCCTTGGCTAAAAATTTATTAACCGATGCTAAAGAATTCACCCCCAATTTATTCATTCAGATTAAAGCCGATGGCGAAGTTATTTTACTCGCTTCACGCTCAGAAATGGGACAGGGTGTGCGCACCTCAATAACCTCAATCATTGCCGACGAAATGGAAGCCGATTGGCAACGGGTAACGATTAAACAAGCCACTGGCGATGCCAAATTCGGCAATCAAAACACCGATGGCTCGCGCAGTGTAAGGACCTTAATTGATCCTATGCGTCAAATGGGGGCTACGGCACGTGCCATGCTTATAACAGCAGCTGCTAAAACCTGGAAGGTTGAAGAGGCCTCTTGTAAAGCCGAAAATCACTTTGTATTACATCCGTCAAGTGGTAAAAAATTGGCCTATGGCGATTTGGTAGCCAAGGCGGCCTTACTCGATGTCCCTAAAAATGCCTTATTAAAAGATCCCAAAGATTTTAAATACATCGGTAAAAGTCTTGTAAGCAAAGATGTGTCTGATTATACGCACGGTAAGGTAAAATTCGGTATGGATATCCGTTTGCCCGGTATGACATTTGCCGCAATAGCACGCTGTCCCGTAACTTTTGGTATTGTTAAAAAATTTAACTCAGAGGCCGCTATGGCTGTACCCGGTGTGTTAAGAGTGGTTGAAATACCAAAAGTAAATCGTCCGTTTGGGCCTTTGGGTGGTGTAGCTGTTATCGCTACCAATACATGGGCGGCTTTTTTAGCTAAAGATTTGTTAGATATTGAGTGGGATTACGGAAAGAATAGAATGTATAACAGTGACACTTATATGAAAATGCTGACGAAACATTCACAAAACGATGCTGTAGTCATGTTGAATAAAGGCAATGTTTCTGAGGCTTTTGCCAAAGCAGATAAAGTCATTGATGCTACCTACCAATTACCACACTTGGTACATGCGCCTATGGAAGTGCCCAATGCCACAGCC
>CAZMBM010000213.1:0-1991 GCA_964564475.1 uncultured Flavobacteriaceae bacterium
AATTATAAATTTCTTAATCCGGATAGGTTTTATTTTGTAAGTTTTGCAAATACCACACGAAGGATTCGTGCGGGAGCGGGGGGAATTTATATAGTGGTATTTTTAAACAATATAATGCAAATAAAAGACATAATGAAAAAGCTGAAAAAGCAAGAAAGAATAATTGAAAGAATAATTTATTTATTTTTAATATTGTTTATAGCTGGCTCTTTTAGCGTTGGCGTTACATTGATTTTCTTATTTTTTAAGAGTCCTGAATTAGAAGTCGTTAATGCTGAAAAGTCGGAAATCATTGAAAAATTTGTACTTGGAGTAATTCTTGGAATATTGGTTTATACTGGCTTAATATCAAACAAAAAAAATCTCGTTCTCAAAAGTAAGTCAGAACAATAAATAGTGACCCCCCCGCTGGTGCGCGATTGTATCGCGTTCCTTTGCGTAAGGAGAATTAAAAAATCACATATCGTACCTAAAGGCACGATTCTGTCAATTTAACTTTTGAGTTATCTATATTTTGTCCCTAAGGGACAGAATATAAATTTATCTTCTTGTTTAAGTACAATCTGCTGAAACCTGCGCATATCCTTACAATCAGCGTTATCAGCGTTCCAAAAAGGCTTTCCTATTTTTTATTATATTTGAAGACCTCATTGTGTAAGAAATAATTATTTTTTTACACTAAAAGGCTCATCTTAAACTATAAAATTTATGCTCACTAATCAGATTCACCCCACCCCCGAACAACTCGCCCAATTACAAAGCTATCCTAAAAATACCCCTGTGGTAATGGTCAATATTTTAAAATTTAAAGCCCAAACAGAATCAGGTGAAACAGGTCAGGAAGCCTATGCGCGTTATTTTAAAAATGCGGGGCCTTTTGTGGCCAAATCGGGCGCAAAATTGGTGTGGAAAGGCCGTGTACACAACAGTCTTATAGGTAATGCCGATAACCAACCGCACGTCATCTTTTTGGTAGAATACCCGTCGGTTGATCACTTTTTAGCCATGGCCGGCAATCCCGATTATCAAAAAATAGCCGGCGACAGATCTTTAGCTTTAGAATACGGCGGACTTATCGCTTGTCAACCCGATATGTAATGGCCGAAATTAAAACACACTACCGCACCTGCAATTTATGCGAAGCTATGTGCGGCATCGCAATAAGTTATAAAGGCTCAGAAATCATCGCCATAAAAGGCGATAAAAAAGACCCTTTAAGTCGGGGCCATATTTGCCCCAAAGCCACCGCTTTAGAAGATTTACACCTTGACAAAGACCGCCTCAAAACACCTATTAAACGCACTGCAAACGGCTGGGTTGACATCTCTTGGGAAGAGGCTTTTAACGAAGTTGCTGCGCAACTAAAAAACATTCAAAAAAAATACGGCAAAAATGCCGTGGGAACTTACAACGGTAATCCAACAGTACACAATATCGGTTTGATGTTGTTTGGGGCACCTTTTTTAAGGAGTATTGGCTCTGAGCAAAAATACACCGCCACATCGGTTGACCAACTGCCGCATCATTTTGCCTCGCTTATGATGTTTGGGCATTATCTCATGTTTCCCATCCCCGATATTGACCGTACCGATTTTATGCTCATCATGGGGGGCAATCCGGCGGCTTCAAACGGCAGTATTATGACCGCTCCCGATTTTTCAAAACGCTTAAAAGAAGTCCAAAAAAGAGGTGGAAAAGTAGTGGTAGTTGACCCGCGCTTTACCGAAACGTCAAAAATCGCCACGACACATCATTTTATCAATCCGGGGAAAGATGCTTACCTACTTTTATCTATACTTCAGGTTATTTTTGATAAAAACCTAGCCGATGCCAAACACCTTAAAGACCACCTTAACGGATGGGAAACTGTACAAAAACTGGTTAAAAATTACCCTCCCGATAAGGTTTCTTCTGTTGTAGGTATGACAGCCGAAGCCATCCGAAATTTAGCCCGCCAATTCGCCACAGCCAAAACAGCTGTCTGCTATGGC
>CAZMBM010000214.1:0-1987 GCA_964564475.1 uncultured Flavobacteriaceae bacterium
ATTATTTAATTAATATGATTGCTTTTTATAGAGAGACTATTAAAAAAAGAAAAACCTATATTTCTTTATCTGAAGCTGTAGTGGGTATAAATAAACAATCTTATTCAAATGACAGAAATGACATTGTAAAGCTCTATAGAGTACGAAAAAGTGTGGACTACAGTAAATTAGATACCGTTGCTTTTAAATTAAAAGGAGGCCCTTACAATAACATAAATATTGATATTATAAAAAACAATGATATGTTATTTGAAGATAATATGTTTACTATTTATAACTTTACGTTTGACACACCCACTAAAATTGATAATAGAGATGTTTACGTCGTAAACTTTAAGCAAAAGTCGAGCATCAGTTTTCCCTATTTTTATGGTAAACTATATATTGACACTAATTCTTTGTCATTAATTTCAGCGAAATTTCATTTAAATTTAGACGATAAAATAAATGCCAGCAAGTTTTTTGTTGTTAAAAAACCACGAAATGCTAAGGTGACACCAATAGAAACTTCTTATCAAGTTAATTATAGAGAAAAAAATGGAAAATGGTATTTTGGCTATAGTAGAATGCAGTTAGGTTTTAAAATTAATTGGGATAAAAAATTATTTAATACCATTTACAGAACTTCTAGTGAATTAGCCATTACCGATTGGCATAAAAATAAGGATAATAAATATTTCAAACCAAGAGAAAGACTGCGTTCTTCAGTAATTATGCGTGATAAAGTTTTTGGCTTTAATGACCCTAATTTTTGGGGAACTTACAATATTATCGAACCGGAAAAATCTATTGAGTCTGCTATTAAAAAAATAAAAAGACAATTAAAAAAGATTAAAGACTAATTATTTATTACCAAATAATACTATTCAAACTCACTGGTAAAATGTAACTTAACCGTGGGATATTTGTCTTGCGTCATTTGAACCGAAAAAGCCGAATCGGCCAAAAAAACCAATTGCCCTTTTTTGTCTTTGGCTAGGTAGCGTTGTTTAACACGTTTAAATGTTTCAAATTCATCATTTTTAGAATCTTCGGGTTGTACCCAACAGGCTTTGTGAACATTCAGGCGGTCGTAAGTGCATTTGGCGCCGTACTCGTGCTCTAAACGGTACTGAATAACTTCGTATTGAAGCGCCCCAACAGTGCCTATTACTTTACGGCCGTTGAGTTCTAAAGTAAAGAGTTGGGCCACACCTTCATCCATTAACTGATCTAAACCTTTGGCCAATTGTTTCGATTTCATTGGGTCGGCATTATTGACATACCTGAAATGTTCGGGTGAAAAATTGGGAATACCTTTAAATTGCAGTTGTTCGCCTTCGGTCAAGGTATCGCCAATCTTAAAGTTCCCCGTATCGTGTAAGCCCACAATATCACCGGGGTACGAAATATCAACTATCTCCTTTTTTTCTGCAAAAAAAGCGTTGGGACTCGCAAATTTGAGTTTTTTACCCAATTTGACGTGTAAATAATTGGTATTGCGTTTAAAAGTACCCGATACTATTTTCACAAAAGCCAAACGGTCGCGGTGTTTGGGATCCATGTTGGCGTGTATTTTAAAAACAAAACCCGTCATTTTCTCTTCTTCGGGTTTTACTATCCGAATATCAGCTTGTTTGGGTCGTGGCGAAGGTGCAATCTCTACAAAACAGTCGAGCAGTTCTTTAACGCCAAAATTGTTCAGTGCCGAGCCAAAGAAAACGGGCTGTAAAAGACCATCTAGATAATCTTGACGGTCGAAAGCCGGATACACTTCGCTTACCAATTCCATTTCTTCGCGCAAAGCATTGGCGGCTTCATTTCCTACGGCTTTGTCTAACTCAGGATTGCTTATATCTGTAAATTCGACGCCTTCAGACACCCGTTGTTTGGCTTGGTCTGAAAAGAGATTGAGTTTTTTTGCCCAAATATTGTAAATACCTTTAAAATCGTAGCCCATACCTATTGGGAAACTCATCGGCACAACTCTTAGCCCCAATTTTTGTTC
>CAZMBM010000215.1:0-1948 GCA_964564475.1 uncultured Flavobacteriaceae bacterium
GAGGATTGCTGATTGAGGAGTTACGATTTTGGAGTAAGATTAATTAATATAAAATGAAATTTCAATTACAAAAACGGACTAAAAAATTTGCGGTTGATATTATTAATTTAACCAAACTATTACCCAACAACTCAATAGGATGGACTGTAACTAATCAAATTATACGCTCTGGAACATCTGTTGGGGCTAATTACAGAGCCGTTTGCCGCGCAAAAAGTGATAGAGATTTTATTTCTAAAATGGAAACTGTCATTGAAGAAGCTGATGAAACACTCTTTTGGCTCGAAATAATTGAAGAGGTAAAAATTATAAATAAAGATATTGAAATAAAAAGACTCCAAAAAGAAGCTGATGAGTTAGTGGCTATTTTTGTGAGTTCGGCTAAAACATTAAAAAAACGATTAAATAAACCTAAGGATTAATGACAATCATAAATCAACAATCCTAATTCATAAATTATAACGATGGGATATAAGAAAGCATCATTAATAGAAAAATTTGCCGAGAAAATCGGCCTTATCCCCGACTTACACAAAGAGGGCTATCAAGAATTTGACGGCGATATGCGTCATTTTACAGACGCAGAAGTGGCACAGATGTACGAAAATTTTCCACCACCCAGCAAATGGGACAACTGGCAAGAGTACGACCCCAAAGTATGGCCAAAAAAGGAAAAGAAAACCTATCAAATAGTCCCTACCACCTGCTTTAACTGTGAGAGTGCCTGTGGTTTAACCGCTTTTATTGACAAAGAAACACAAGAGGTTAAAAAATTTGAAGGGAATCCGTACCACCCCGGCAGTCGCGGGCGTAATTGTGCCAAAGGACCGGCCACCATCAACCAGATTACAGACCCCGATCGCATTTTATATCCGCTTAAGCGAAAAGGAAAACGGGGTGATGGCGAATGGGAGCGTATTACTTGGGATGAGGCTTTAGATACTATTGCCAAACGCATCCGCAAAGCCATTATGGAAGACCGCCATAACGAAATTGCTTATCATGTAGGACGCCCCGGTAAAGAAAAATTCATGAACTGGATTTTACAAGGTTGGGGGATAGACGGCCACAATTCGCACACCAATATCTGTTCTTCGGGCGCGCGTTTTGGGTACAATTTGTGGTATGGCTACGACCGTCCTTCACCAGACCATGCCGAAGCGAAATTTATATTGCTGATTTCGGCACATTTAGAATCGGGACACTATTTTAATCCGCATGCACAACGCATTATAGAAGGTAAAATGAAAGGCGCTAAGTTGGCGACTATGGATCCGCGTTTATCGAATACGGCAAGTATGTCAGATTATTGGCTACCCAGTTATCCGGGAACCGAAGCGGCTGTGTTGTTGGCTATGGCTCTCATAATTTTACAAAAAGGACTTTACAACCGCGACTATTTAGAAAATTGGACCAATTGGCAAGCTTATTTAGAAGCACGTCATCCTAAAAAAGAGGTGGTATTCGAAAATTATATCACAGCTATGATAGAAGAATACGCGTCGTTTACACCGGAATTTGCCGAAAAAGAATCAGGTGTAAAAGCAGATATGATTCGTGAAATTGCCGTAAAAATTGGAGAGGCGGGCGAGCGATTTGCCTCGCATAACTGGCGTGCCGCCGGTGCCTCAAACCTCGGTGGTTGGGCTGTTGCCCGATGCCTTCATTTTTTATCGGTTTTAACAGGTGCTGTGGGTGCCAAAGGGGGTACTTCGCCCAATTCTTGGAATAAATTTAAACCCACACAACCCAATCCGCCAAAGCCACAAAAAAAATGGAATGAATTACATTTCCCTAGAGAATACCCCTTGGCTTTCTTTGAAATGAGTCAACTATTACCCCACTTCTTAAAAGAAGGACGCGGCAAGATGGATGTTTATTTCTCGCGTGTGTTTAATCCTGTTTGGACCTATCCCGACGGCTTTACATGGATGGAAATGTTTAAAGA
>CAZMBM010000216.1:0-1943 GCA_964564475.1 uncultured Flavobacteriaceae bacterium
AAATGATTGGTTTTAAAGTGCTGGTAAACGCCGGACTACTCCTAATAGGTGGGTTTTTGGTATTAGACCAACGTATGAATATTGGACAATTTGTAGCGGCCGAAATTATAATTATTTTAATTATTAACTCTGTTGAAAAATTAATTCTGGGCTTAGAATCTTTTTATGACGTATTAACTTCTATTGAGAAGCTGGGACAGGTTGTTGATAAGCCCATTGAATCCCAAACAGGCGAATTAATTAAATCAAATTCCGATTTAACCATACAACTGCAAAATGTATCATACCTTGTTAACGAAAGAAACAGCCCTATTTTAAGTAATATTTCACTTACTATAAACCCAAAAGATAGAATTTTAATTGAAGGAGAGAGCGGCTCCGGAAAATCAAGCTTATTACAACTTGTCTCCGGTTTGATTTTTCCGATATCAGGTTATATATACGTTAATAATCTTTCTATAGAAAGTCTTTTTATTAATGAATATCGTGCGAGTTTAGGGCTTTCGCTTGCAGAAGAAACGCCCTTTGAAGGGACGATAAGAGAAAATATCACTTTTGGAAATAAAAACATTAGTGACGAAGAAGTATATCAAACTTTTAAAAACATTGGCTTAACAGATTTTTTAAAACAACAAACCAAGGGTTTAAATACTATTTTAAAACCCGAGGGCAAACAAGTAGCCAATACTATTTCTAAAAAGATAGTACTGGCAAGAGCAATAGTAAAACAACCAAAATTATTAATACTCGAAGATCCATTAGATCATTTTAATAAAGAAGAAGCCGGTAAAATTATTTCTTTTTTAACAAATGCTTCCCAGCCTTGGAGCTTGATAGTTGTGAGCAGTAATGAAGGTTGGAAACAAAAATGCAATAAATTTATTGTACTTAAAAACGGGAAAATTGTTAACAAACAGTAAGTTATGCTAAATATATCTAACAATAAAGTTTCAGATTTTATAAATATAAAAGAATTTAAATCAGGACAGGAAATATTTACTAAAGAATATCACAAAGCCTTTAGAAAATTTTTATTAGTATTTTCAATTATAATTGTAATTATTCTATTCCTGCCATGGACTCAAAATATATCAAGCAACGGATTTGTAACGACATTAAAACCTAATCAACGGCCACAAACATTACAATCTCAAATTCCGGGTCGTATAGAAGAATGGTTTGTACAAGAAGGTGATTTTGTTAAAAAAGGTGATACTATAATTCGAATATCTGAAGTTAAAAGTGATTATTTTGATGAAAAATTAGCAGAAAGAACAGGCAATCAACTCACCGCTAAATCATCATCTGTTGAAGCTTATAAAAATAAAGTAATTGCTTTAACAAATCAAATTTCAGCATTACAAAAAGAACGAAGTTTAAAGCTGGAACAAGCTAAAAATAAACTGCTGCAAGCGCATCTAAAGGTAAGGACAGATAGTATGGATTTAGAAGCGGTTAAAATAAAAGAAAATATTGCAAGAATACAATATAAACGTACCGTTTTACTTCAAAAAGAAGGCTTAAAAGCCGTGAAAGATGTTGAAGAAAAAAGCGCTAAATTACAAGGAGCAATTGCTAAATTAATGTCTCAACAAAACAAGTATTTAAGAACTAAAAATGAAGTAATTAATTCTCAGATTTATATTGCTACCATTAGCACTACTTATGGCGATAAATTAGCTAAAGCACAAAGCAATTTATATACTGCGCAATCCAGCGGTTTTGATACTGAAACAGAAGTTTTAAAATTAGAAACCAATCTTGCAAATTATAAAAAGCGACATAACTTATTATTTGTTACTTCACCACAAGATGGTTATATAAATAAAGCTATTAAATCCGGTATAGGCGAAACGTTTAAAGAAGGTGAAAAACTGGTAAACATTATGCCTGCAAATTATGATTTGGCAGTAGAAATGTACGTTCGTCCAATAGATTTACCA
>CAZMBM010000217.1:0-1942 GCA_964564475.1 uncultured Flavobacteriaceae bacterium
ATCCTTTAAAAACCATCGTGTTATCAATGCCGAACACATTGCCAAAAAACTAGGTACTTCTAAAGCTGCCAATATGGTAGTTCTGGGTGCTGCCGCCGATTTACTACCCCTTTCACACAAGGTGTTTGTAGAAGCTATAAAAACACTTTTTAATAAAAAAGGAGAACGTATGACATCGCTAAACATAGAAGCTTTTAACAGCGGTGCAACTTATTTTAATAAAAAATAAATTTGAGCTGTTTTCTCAACATATGTCCTTCTTATTATTCCCAAATTGTGTAATTAAACGTAAATTACAGCCATAATAGCTAAATAATGTTACATCAAAGCCTTATAAACCCTAAAAGTATAGCTGTAATTGGCGGATCTGACAACTTACATAGCCCGGGAGGGAGTGTTCTAAACAACCTTTTAACACATCGCTATAAAGGAGATATTTATGTTGTTAACTCTAATAAAAAATCGGTTCAAGGTTTAGATTGTGTAAATAGTGTTGCACACTTACCTCAAGTAGATTTAGCCATCATTGCCATTGCCGCACAGCACACTCTAGACGCTGTTAAAACTTTAGCTCAAGCAAAAAACACCAAGGCTTTTATTATTTTTTCAGCAGGGTTTTCAGAAAAAGATACCGAGGGTGCCAAATTGGAATCGAAAATTGTAAAAATTATTGATGCCGTAGGCGGTACTCTTTTAGGCCCTAATAATATAGGCTTGATAAATACTAATTATACAGGAGTCTTTACAAAACCTATTCCCAAACTAAATCCTCAAGGTGTCGATTTTATTTCGGGCTCGGGAGCTACAGCTGTTTTTATTATAGAAACCGCTATGAAAATCGGACTTCCTTTTTCGAGTATTTATACAGTAGGCAATTCTGCTCAAATAGGCGTAGAAGATGTTTTGGAACATTTGGATAAAACTTTTGATAGCCGAAAAGATTCAAAAATAAAATTGCTGTACATAGAAAGCATTAAACAACCCCAAAAACTGTTAAAACATGCCACATCATTAATAAATAAAGGGTGTAAAATAGCGGCCATTAAGGCAGGAAGTACAGATGAAGGCAGTCGTGCGGCCTCATCACACACAGGTGCTTTGGCAAATTCGGACATGGCTGTTGAGGTTTTGTTTAAAAAAGCCGGTATTGTAAGATGTTATGGTAGAAATGAACTCATTCACGTGGCAGCTGTATTTATGTATCCCTGCTTAAAAGGCAAAAATATAGCTATTGTTACACACGCTGGCGGGCCTGCGGTTATGTTGACAGATGTATTGTCTAAAAACAACTTAAACATCCCAAAAATTGAAGGCGATGACGCTACTATTTTATTGGATAAACTTTTTGATGGTTCGTCTGTAGCCAACCCTATTGATTTTTTAGCGACCGGTACAGCTGAACAATTAGATGCTATTTTAGATACCTGCGAAACTAAATTTGAAAATATTGATGCTGTAGCTGTCATTTTTGGAAGTCCAGGTTTAACACAAGTCTTTGATGTTTATAAAGTCTTAGACAAACACATTAAAAAATCAGTAAAACCAATCTATCCAATATTGCCTTCGGTAATAAATGTAAAAGATGAAATTGAAGAATTTATAAAAAAGGGACATACTATTTTTACTGATGAAAGTCTTTTTGGAAATGCATTAGCAAAAGTTTATAACACACAACTACCTGTAAAATCAGACTTTAGTAAAAATAAAATTAAGCAAAAACAGATACGAAAAGTCATCGCTAATGCTCCAGAGGGTTATTTAGATACAAAGAGCGTCAAATTAATTTTAGATTTAGCGGGTATTACAACAAATAAAGAAATTGTCGTTTTAACAAAAGTTGCGCTTTTAAAGGCGACAAATCGCATTGAATTCCCTTTGGTAATGAAAGTTGTGGGGCCTGTTCACAAAACAGATGTTAAAGGCGTTATTCTCAATGTTAATT
>CAZMBM010000218.1:0-1928 GCA_964564475.1 uncultured Flavobacteriaceae bacterium
TGACTGCGCAGGTAGGTATGGACAGGGTATTTTTCTTGACACCATTTTATAAAGCGGGCCTCGCGGGTTTCGGTTTCAACGTTGGCACGGTAGTGTTCATTGGTGTTGAGATAAACTGCTTGGGTCTGTGTCATTACTTCAAAAAACACTTTGTCAAATTCTTGCAACCAAAAAACCGATTTGATACCGCTGGTTTCAAAAGCCTGCTCTTTGTTGAGTTTGGCACCTTCCCATACGGCAATACGGGCGTTTGTTTCTTTTAAAAAGAGCATTTCGCGGTGTTCGGGTTTGGGGGCATCGGGGAATAAAACCAAGATACTTTCCTCTTGATTAACACCCGACAGATAAAAAATATCGCGATGTTGGGTAAAAGGCAAGGTACTGTCGGCACTAACGGGGTAAATATCATTAGAATTGAAAACAGCCAAAGAGTTGGCTTGCATTTTAGCCGTAAACTTCCGGCGGTTTTTTATAAATAAGTTGCAGTCTATAGGACGGTATTTCATAATATAAGTTTTTATCTAAGGTTTACAAAGGTATTGTTTTTTAACATTTTTTTTAGATTATTGAACTGTTAATCTAACAAGGTTTATTTACTTTTAGCAATTAATTAACCTAACCCGTATTAAATGAAATACCTTAAAATTACAGGATTACTTTTGGTAAGCTTAATTGTACTGCCCTTACAAGCTCAAAAGTTAAGTCGTTTAGAAAAAAAGATTCTTAAACGTGTAGAAAACAATAATAATGAAGCCATTGCTTTGCTTGAAAAAGTTGTCAATATAAATAGTGGGTCTCTCAATATTAAGGGCGTTAAAAAAGTTGGCGCTGTTTTTGCCAACGAATTTAAAGCCATTGGTTTTACCCCTTCGTGGAAAGAGATGCCCGCGGACATGAAGCGGGCCGGTCATTTGTTTTGTGAGCTCAATACCGGTAAGGTAAAAGGTAAAAAATTACTCCTTATAGGTCATTTAGATACCGTTTTTGAAGAGGACAGCCCGTTTCAAACTTATACACGTGATGGTGATATGGTTTACGGTCCGGGTGTGGCTGACATGAAAGGGGGCGATATAATCATTTTATACGCACTCAAAGCCTTACACGAAGTAGGAGCTTTAAAAAACACACAAATAATTGTCGCTTTTTCGGGCGATGAAGAAAAAGCGGGATTTCCTATAAGTATCAGTCGTAAAGATATGATTGCAGCTGCCAAACGCAGTGATATAGCCTTGGGTTTTGAAGGAGCCACAGGCCTCAATTATGCCACAGTTGCCCGCAGAAGTTCCGGTAATTGGAAGATAGAAACAACAGGTGTAAGATCTCATTCGTCGGGTGTTTTTACAGAAAAAGTCGGCGCCGGCGCCATTTATGAAATGGCACGAATATTAAATACATTTTATACCGATTTACCTGAAAAAAACCTCACTTTTAATGCGGCGACAATAGTAGGAGGGACAGCGGTAAATTTTGATAAGGGTACAGCTAAAGGCACAGCTTTTGGTAAAACAAACGTCGTACCGCAAAAAGCTATTGCTACAGGCGATATTCGCTGTTTAACTCAAGAGCAAATAGATAATACAGTCGCCAAAATGAAAGCTATTGTTGCTGAGCATTTACCCCAAACATCAGCCACAATTAGGTTCGATTTAAAATACCCGCCTATGGCGCCCACATCGGGAAACTACAAAGTTTTAAAAGTACTCGATGGTATTAGCCAAGCTATGGGGCAAGGTAAAGTAGAAGCATTTGATCCCGCCAAACGCGGTGCCGGCGACATCTCATTTGTAGCCAAATATGTTGACGGCCTAGACGGATTAGGAACTATGGGCGGCGGTTCTCATACCCCTAATGAACGTTTAGAATTGGCCCATTTTAACGATTTAACCAAGCGTGCGGCCTTACTTATTTACAGATTAATCAACCAAAAA
>CAZMBM010000219.1:0-1922 GCA_964564475.1 uncultured Flavobacteriaceae bacterium
TCTAAAATCACTTCTCGATAAATCCTTCCTCAATTGGTATTTCGGAAGGACACTCGAAGTGACGTTTTTAAAAATTTAGGATTTTTTCTTTAAAAACGCATCCCAACCTTGAGCCGTTAACGGAATTTGTTGGTCGGCACGTGTTATCAATTGCATACCTAGATTTGCATCCGTCATATGACCGATAACCGTAAAATTGGGATTGCCTTTTATCTTATCAAAATCAGATTGGGCAATGGTAAAGAGCAATTCGTAATCTTCGCCCCCACTTAAAGCAATAGTTGTACTGTCTAATTTAAATTCTTCGCAGGTAGCAATAACTTGCGGATCTAAAGGCAATTTATCTTCATACAAATGACAGCCTACTTTTGATTGCTGACAAATATGAATAATTTCTGAAGCCAAACCATCCGAAATATCTATCATAGCGGTGGGCTTTACTTTTAAATCGGCTAATAATTTTATGATATCTTTTCGCGCTTCGGGCTTTAATTGACGCTCTATCAAATAAGTATAGGCATCCAAATCGGGTTGGTTTTGCGGATTGACTTCAAACACTTGTTTTTCGCGTTCTAAAACTTGAAGTCCTAAATAAGCTGCCCCTAAATCGCCTGTTACCACCAATAAATCATTTTCTTTGGCACCATTGCGATAAACAATGTCAGTTGCTTTGGCTTCGCCAATGGCTGTAATACTAATCAGCAGTCCTTTGGTTGAAGAAGTGGTATCGCCGCCTACCAAATCGACTTGATAGTTTTTACAAGCCAGATGGATACCCGCATACAATTCTTCTATTGCTTCCAACGGAAAACGGTTAGAAGCGGCTATAGACACCGTAATTTGTGTGGCGGCACCATTCATAGCATACACATCAGATAAATTAACCATGACGGCTTTGTAGCCCAAATGTTTAAGCGGCATAAAACTCAAATCGAAATGGACGCCTTCTATCAATAAATCGGTAGTTACCAAAGTCTGTTTTGACTTATGGTTGATAACCGCCGCATCATCGCCTACGCCTTTTACAGATGATTTCTGAATGAGTTTAATATCTTTTGTAAGGTGATTTATGAGGCCGAATTCTCCTAATTCGGCTAAATTGGTTCGGGTATTTTCTTTGTTTTCTAACATCGTTTTCTTATTTAAAACCGCGTTCTTTTTGAATGTTTTCGTAAGCCTGCTGAATTTGCATAAACTTTTCTTGAGCCCCTTTTAATTGGACTTCATCTAAATGTTGTAATTTATCGGGATGGTGCTTTTTAACCAAGCTACGATAGGCTTTTTTTATCTCGGTTACCGAAGCTGTTTTAGAAATACCCAAAATAGCATAAGCACTGTCTGTATCCTTATAAAACATCGCTTTAATCGATTCGAAATCGCTTACACTTATGTACAAATAATTGGCAATGGTTTTTATAGCCTGTACTTCCGAATCACTCACTGTGCCATCCGCTTTAGCGATACCGAATAAAAAATGCAACAGTTGTAAACGCGAGGCATGTGTTACATGCTGTCTTATTTGTATGCACACTTCTTTGGTAGAAATCTGATTTTTGGCCACAATACCTTTAAACAACCTAAAGGCGGCATTGGCGCGCACTTTACCAAACATCTGTACAAAACTCTGACGCACAAAATCCAGTTCGCGTTGGTCTATTTTTTTATCGGCTTTTATAACTACCGCCGCCAACACCAACAAACTCATCTCAAAATCTACCGCAGCCGCTTGATGCGGGTCTTGATGGGTTTTCTGAAAAGTTTTTAAATCGGTTTTAGACAATCCGTCAAAAAAGCTGCCCAAGGCAAAACCTATGATACCACCAATGGGTCCGCCAAAGGTCCATCCCAAACCGGCACCCAACCATCGTGAAAAACTTGCCATTATCTATTTTTTTAATTGCGCGACAAAGATACATTTTATC
>CAZMBM010000220.1:0-1836 GCA_964564475.1 uncultured Flavobacteriaceae bacterium
CGCTCTGAGCCCACTTCTTTTACCAACCAAAAATCGAATTGTTTTAAATAACGCAGGCCACCGTGAATGAGTTTTGTAGATTTATTACTGGTACCCGAGGCAAAGTCATTTTTTTCTACTAAAGCCACTTTCATGCCTCTTGTAGCGGCATCGAGCGCGATGCCGGCACCGGTAATACCACCACCAATTATGACCAAGTCAAACTCGGTTGTACTTAATTGTTCAATTATTTGATTTCTATTTAATGCAGAAAAATTCATTATAATTATTTTTACACAATGACACAACTCAACTCCACCTGCCTCCTGCTACTGTTCACTGCTTATGCGTTTTAAGCTTCTTCCCAGTTCATAGTACGTTTAACAGCTTTTTGCCAGCCTTTGTAAAGGCGGTTAATCGTCTTATTATCAAAAGACGGTTTAAACTGTTTGTCTAGAATTCTATTTTTAAGAATGTCTTCTTTTTGCCATAAGCCAACACCTATACCCGCTAAATAAGCAGCTCCTAAGGCGGTAGATTCAATTACCTTTGCACGTTCTACAGGGGTGTTTAAAATATCTGCTTGAAACTGCATCAATAAATTATTGGCACAAGCGCCCCCATCAACTTTTAAAGCCGATAAAGTAATGCCGGAATCTTCTTGCATAGCGTTTAGAATATCTTTGGTTTGGTAGGCTAACGATTCTAAAGTAGCGCGTACAATATGCGCCTGACCCGTATCGCGATTGAGTCCAAAAATGGCGCCACGGGCATACATATCCCAATAAGGGGCACCTAATCCAACAAAAGCAGGAACGACATACACAGGCGTTTCGCCATCTACTTTTTGAGCGATTTTTTCTGATTCCGGTGCTGTTTTTATAAATTTTAAACCATCGCGGAGCCATTGTATGGCCGCGCCGGCAATAAAAACACTGCCTTCAAGGGCATAGGTCACTTTACCGTCAATACCCCAGGCAATTGTGGTAAGTAAGCCTTTTTTAGAATATTGTAAATTTTCGCCGGTGTTCATCAACATAAAACAACCCGTACCATAAGTATTTTTAGCCTCTCCTTTTTCAAAGCAAGATTGCCCAAATAATGCCGCTTGTTGGTCGCCTGCCACGCCTGCAATAGGAATATCAACACCATCCAAAGAATAATAACCAAATAAGCCACTTGAGGGTTTGACTTCGGGAAGCATGTTTTTAGGAATATTGAGCGCTTTACACATTTTATCATCCCATTCTAATGTTTTTATATTGTAAATCAGTGTCCGCGAAGCGTTAGAATAATCGGTAGCGTGGACTTTACCATGTGTTAAGTGCCAAATAAGCCAAGTGTCAACCGTGCCAAAGAGTAAATCGCCGTTTGTGGCTTTTTCTCTAGCGTCTTCGACATTATCGAGCAACCATTTTATTTTAGTCCCCGAAAAATAAGAATCTATAACCAGACCTGTATTTTCTCTTACATAGCTTTCTAAATTTTGTGCTTTTAAGTCGGCACAAATAGGCGCAGTACGTTTGTCTTGCCACACTATGGCATTGTAAACGGCTTTTCCGGTATTTTTATCCCACACAACCGTTGTTTCGCGTTGATTGGTAATGCCAATACCCGCAATGTTTTTTGGAGAAATATTATTTTTTTTTATAAGTCTCTTTAAAGTTTCTAACTGCGAATTTAAAATGTCCTCTGGGCAGTGCTCTACCCATCCCGATTTAGGAAAAATCTGTTCGAATTCTTGCTGTTCGATGGCAACAATCTGACCTTTCTGATTAAATAAAACGGAACGAGATGAAGTAGTGCCTTGATCTAAAGCAATGATATATTTTTGTGACATAATATTAAGATTCTGAT
>CAZMBM010000221.1:0-1807 GCA_964564475.1 uncultured Flavobacteriaceae bacterium
TTTTTAAGAGTTTTCTAAAGTCTTCTATTGTGCCAAATTCCGGATTTACTTTGGTGAAATCTGAAACGGCATAATAACTGCCCAAGGCCTTTTTGCGTTTTTCGGGATCTTTTATTTTCGAGGCAAAATCGCCCCCCGTGGCCTTGCGTTTGGTTTCTGAAATGGGAAAAATAGGCATGACCCAAATAATTTTAACACCTAATTCTTTAAGTTGCGGAATGTCTTTGGTAAAGGCTTTAAAAGTGCCTTCAACAGAATATTGACGGATGTTGGCTTCGTAGATAACGGCCGTTTCAAGTACAGCATCTGAAATAGGCGGTAATTTTTTAATGACAGACTCTTTTGGCTTATTTTCTTGACATGAAAATAAAATAATGGAGACGAGAAGAAATAATAACTTTTTCATTTTTAAGGACTTTAATTCTAGTTAATTTTTTGACTCTAATAAGACAATTGTAAACGGACTGTCTAGTTTTATTTTACCGTTTGTAACGGTTGCTTCAACACCCGAATAGGCATCGGTTAAAAGTGTGCCATTAGTAAAAACAGAGGCCACTTTAATTTCTTTAAGACCTTTTTTAAGATCTAAACCAACTACTACAGCATCAGTATAGATGTCTTTTGTGTACGTTCTTTGAAAAACATAAGGCTGTTGGCTAATCATTTTGTGAATACCTGTACCAATTGATACATGATTGTTTCTAAACCTACCCAGTTTTTGCCAATGGGTTAAAATAGTATTGGTTTCTACATTATTTTTAAGAGCCTCCCAATTCATATTAGAGCGCAGATTGGCGTCGCCATTTACGCCTTTAACTACCAAGGGTCGTGCCAATTCATCGCCGTAATACACCTGCGAAGTGCCGGGACTTAACAACAGCTTTACGGCCGATTCAAACGGTTTTTTGCGTTCCTTGTCAAAGGGTTGCCCGTCGTCATGAGAACTGATATAATTTAAAGTACCAAAGCCTTTGAGTTGGTTATTTAAGATATTTGAATAGCGTGAAAAGAGCTCCTCGTAGGTTTTTTGTGCGGCATTCCATTTAAACTCAAAGTTGATAAGGCTGTTGAAGCCGTTATTGAAATAATTGACTTTTTTATCGCCAAAATCAAAATCCTGACCACTCCAAATACCGTAATTATACACTTCGCCCACCAAATAAAAGTCATTGTTATCTAAAACTTTTTGAGGGTTGTCTCTTTTCCATATGGCAAAAGCATAATTACATTCTGTTTTAAAGGTTTTCCACACACTTTCTTCTATATGCTTAACCGTATCGGCTCTGTAGCCGTCAATTCCAAATTCACTTATGTAATCGGTTAACCATTTAATAATATAATAATGGGGTGTTTTAGGATAGCCCGTACGCTTAAAAAAGGCCTCTAATTCTGCCATTTCTTGTTTATAACGGCCTTCGGCTTTCCATTTTTCAGTCAGTTGTTTTGGAATCTCAACTTCAACAGTACTTTCTGTTTTAACATCGGGTAAATTTTTAACCAAAGTACAGCTAACGGTTGTTTTGTAATTTTTATAAGTGCATTGCGGTGTTGTTCTTACCCAATTTTGTGGCCAAACTTTATCAACATCGGTAACCGGTCCGGTGTGGTTTATAACAGCATCCAGTACAATACGGATGTTATTTTTATGCGCTGTTTCGACCAAGTTTTTTAAATCCTCTCTAGTGCCATAATTAGGGTCTAAAGCCGTCCAATCTTTGGTCCAATAGCCGTGAAAACCATAGGTTGGGCCTGAGCCCTCGTTAACAATGCCGTGAATTTGTTCTACAACAGGTGTCAGCCAAATGGC
>CAZMBM010000222.1:0-1767 GCA_964564475.1 uncultured Flavobacteriaceae bacterium
AAAATCATTCACTTTACAAGATTATCTAAATTTTGAAGGCGGTATAGGTAAATTGCTAAGCGACCCCAGTTCATATTTTAAACTCTCAAACAGTGCTTTTGCCGGCTTTTTAGAAAATCAGGATTTTACGGCGGCCAAAAATAATTTTGCGGCAGCCAATATTACACAAGCCATTAATAATAAGATTGATGTATCGGGTTATGGAATTTTATCAAATACCAAAAGCACCACACGTAGTCAAACTTTAAACCAATACTTAACCAATAATACACAAACCCTAGAAGATAGGCTAACCAACGGTAACAGCAATAATACTTTTGCAATGGGTAAAATGGAATTGACTTACAAGCCAAGTATTAATGATGACATATCTTATGCCGGTTTTTTTAAAACAGCTAACAATAATAATACTACCGACTTGTTAAGCAAAACCACAACTACCAATACCCAATTAAATACACGTAAAAAAGCTGTGAGTACTACTGTAAAACAAAATGCCGAATGGCATAAAAAGTTGTCGTATAAACACACTTTTTCGTTTACCGCCAATTACCAATACAACAAAAGTACGCCCAACACCCAATGGTTAACCAATCAACCTATTTTACAAGGCCTTATTCCGCTTATAAGCGATAGTTCGTTTGATATAAACCAACTAAAATATTTGCAAATAAACAATCTTGACTTTTTGTTTAAACATTATTGGATTATAAATAACAAAAACCATATTTATACCACTTTAGGCAGTAACGTCTTAAACGAAAAATACCAAACTTCAGAATTTCAAAGTTTGAGTAATGGTACGCTTAACAATTTTAATACAGCGGGTTTTGGCAATGATTTAGATTTTAATTTAACCGATACTTATTTTGGGATTGAGCATAAATTTATGATAGGTAAAGCAGTATTTAAAACAGGTGTTTTTGGGCATTATTACTATTTAAAAGCCCGGCAAGAAAGTACAAAGACCAAAAATAAAATAGTGTGGTTACCCGCCTTTACCGCCAAATACGATTTTAGCAACTCAGAGCATCTTAATTTTAGATACAACCTTAAAAGCACTTTTGCCGATGCGCCACAATATGTAGCTAACTTTAGCTTATTGCGTTACAATGCCGTAACAAAGGGTAATCCTAACTTAGATAACGAGTTGTATCATACCGTACGTTTATGGTACACAAAGTTTAGTTTGTATCGTGGTATAATAATGAACGCCAACCTAACTTATAATAAAAAAATCCGCAATATTCGTAACCAAATACAATTACAAGGCATTAATCAGTTTACAAGTCCGGTTTTAAGTAGAAATCCTGAAAACAGGTGGCAGTTTTCAACCAATATCCGTAAGACCATCAGTAAATTAACACTTAAAATAAAAGGTAATGTGAGTACTTCAAATTACTTTCAAAGTCTCAACAATAGTCTTTCAAAAAACAAATCAGATAGGCAAAGTTTGGGTATAGCTTTGGCTACCAATGCCAAAAAAGGGCCAAATTTAGAACTGGGTTACGATAAAAGTTTCAGTCAGTTTAAAAGCCTTAATACCTTATCAAAATTTACAGACGAAAGTCCGTATATAAATCTTGATTACGATTTTTTAAATAGCTTTAAGTTTGAAGCAGATTACACCAGAACCAATTACAAAAACGATGTGGGACTTACCAATCGTTATGAAGTAGCCAACGCCTCTTTATCGTTTCAAAAAGAAGACAGTGCTTGGGGTTTTAAAGTAAGCGGCACCAATATTTTTGGGGTATCGTTTAAACA
>CAZMBM010000223.1:0-1759 GCA_964564475.1 uncultured Flavobacteriaceae bacterium
AGCTTGAGGAGCATATCAGCACAGAAGAGGGTGAATGGACTATTAAAGGTTTTATTGATGTCTTTCAAAACATTTATACAATTTCCTCAGATACAAAAATTATTTCAAAAATCCTTGAGATTCATTTATTTCCAAAAATCATGGGGTTTGCAAAAAAATATGGGTATAAAATAGTTCTTGCAGAGCATCAAAATTATTACCCTGATATTTCTTTTGTAAAAGCAGATGATGAAACAATTAAATTTGCTGTTGATTTTAAAACAACGTATCGCAACCCAAAAAAGTCATTTTTATGTAATGGCTTTACACTTGGGTCACATGGGAAATATTTTGAAGACAGAACCAGCACAAAAAACATCCAATTTCCTTACAGCTCATATACGGGGCATTTTTGTTTAGGCATTATTTATAACCGTGTTTATGGAACAACGATTGATGAAACGAAGAGCTATGCTATAAGTGAACTACATTCTATTGCTTCAGTCGTTAAAGATTTTGAGTTTTTTGTTGCTGAAAAATGGCGAATTGCTAGTGATAAAAGCGGTAGTGGTAATACGGCTAATATTGGAAGTATAAACCGCATTACTGATATATCTGCTGGAAAGGGAATGTTTTCTAAATTAGGTGAAGCGTGGTTTGATGATTACTGGATGAATTATAATAAAATAACGATTCCTGATGGTAAAGGCGGAACAAAAAAAATTACAGCTTTAGAGAACTTTGTTAAATACAGAAATGGCAATGTCGCGCTTATTGTTCCAAAAAATAATAAGGCTGACAAATGAAAGTTAATGTCCCACCAATAAAATCACAAGGCATTAAAACAAAGCTTGTTCCTTGGATTGGAAGCATCATTCCGCCAAACTTTGAAGGTCAGTGGGTTGAACCATTTATGGGAACTGGCGTTGTGGCTTTTAATTTAGCACCTAAACATGCTCTTCTGTGTGATACAAACCCTCATTTAATTAATTTTTATCAAGCGATAGCTGATGGTGAAATAACGCCTGAAATTACTAGGCAATTTTTAAATAAAGAAGGTGAAAAACTATTAGAAAAAGGTGAGTCGCACTATTATGAGTTAAGGGAAAGATTCAATAAAGACCATCAACCTTTAGATTTTTTATTTCTTAATAGAGCGGGCTTTAATGGGATGATTCGCTTTAACCGAAAAGGTGGGTTTAACATTCCTTTTTGTCGTAAACCACAACGTTTTGCCCAAGCTTATGTCACCAAAATTGTAAATCAAGTATCCCATGTTAGTCAGCTTTTAAAGTCAAAAAGTTTTGTGTTTAAGTGTCAGCCATTTAAAGAAACAATTAGTCAAAGTGGCTCTGATTCTATTATTTATTGTGACCCACCCTATATAGGTAGACATGCTGATTATTATAATGGTTGGGATGAAAGCCACGAAAATGAACTTAATAGAGAGCTTTCCTTGACGAATAATAAATTTATTTTATCTACTTGGCATCATAATGATTATAGAGAAAATGAATATATAGCCTCTTTATGGAATAAATATAATATATTAACGCGTGAACATTTTTATCATGTAGGTGGACGTGAAAAAAATAGAAGCCCAATGATAGAGGCTATAATAACAAATTACGATGTTTCAAATTATGTGTATAAAGAAGAGAAAAAACCAGAGCAACTCTCAATATTTGAAGCTTAAGCGACGCATAAAGAGAAAATATATTTTGGATCCTAGTGTTTATGTAGAGTAGTGCCTTCCTTCAGACAAACACCTATTTTTGTA
>CAZMBM010000224.1:0-1716 GCA_964564475.1 uncultured Flavobacteriaceae bacterium
CTGCAAGGACACAAGTTAAAAGTCTTCATAATAAGTTCTCCCGAAATAGGCGGCTGAAAATTACGCACATGGTCGCGTGCTTCAACTTCTTTAATTTTCTGACGTACCTTTTTAAAATTATTGAGATATTTTTTTAAACGCTTTTGATTTTTTGTCGTGATGTCGGCTTCACAATGCAGCATCAAATCTTCTAAATCATCACCGGCATCAAATATCAAACGACGTATGGCCGAATCGGTTACATCTTCAGCCAACACAACAGGCCTGGAACTCAGCAGTACAATTTTTTGAACGTATTTTACTTTATCGTTTAAGGGCATTTTTAGGCGTTTAAATATTTTATACACCATTTTCGAGCCTTTAAATTCATGACCGTGAAAAGTCCAGCCGTTATTTTTAACAAACTTTTTTGTGGGAGCTTTGCCAATGTCATGTAATAAGGCTGCCCAACGCAACCATAAATTATCCGACACTTTAGCCATATTGTCAACTACTTGTAAGGTGTGGTAAAAATTGTCTTTGTGGGTCTGCCCCGCTTCTTCTTCTACCCCTTTTAAAGCGATAAGCTCGGGTAGAATTTGTTTTAAAAGCCCTGTTTCTTCTAAAAGTTTAAAGCCGATTGATGGCTTGTCAGACATAAGTATTTTATGCAATTCTTCTACAATGCGTTCACGTGTGATAATTTCTAAACGCTTGGCGTTTTTTGTTATGGCTTTAAGCGATTTTTCTTCTATTGTAAAATGTAATTGTGTGGCAAATCTTATGGCACGCATCATTCGCAAAGGATCGTCAGAATAAGTTATATCCGGATTTAAAGGTGTTTTAAGTATCTTCGATTTTAAATCGGACACGCCGTTAAACGGATCTAACAAAGCACCAAAATCGTCCTTATTCAAACTTATCGCTAAGGCATTAATGGTAAAATCACGTCGGTTTTGATCATCCTGTAAAGTTCCGGCTGTCACTTGCGGATTTCTACTGTTTTCAGAATACGATTCTTTACGTGCGCCTACAAATTCTATATCGCAATCTTCAAATTTAAACATCGCCGTACCATAGGTTTTAAAAACCTGTACTTTTGTTTTTTTGGGTAAGAGCTGGGCAACTTTTTGAGCCAGTTCAATACCATTACCCAGTGTTACAATATCAACATCTTTAGCCCTACTGTTACGCTGTAAAAAAAAGTCGCGTACAAAACCGCCAATAACATAACTTTCTATCTGCAAATCTGCAGAAGCTTTAGAAATATAATTGAATATGTTTGCCGATACGGCCTCTTTATAATTAAGTTGCATAAATTTATTCTCTGATAACTAACAATTGCCCCGAATCGTCAACTTTAACAATGGTTGATGGCGCATTATTGGGCTCATTTTGTTGCAAATTTACCACATAATCAACCGCTTTCAATAGCGATGCATCAATTTCTTTAAAAGATGCGGGGGTTGGCCTACTGCTAATATTAGCCGAAGTAGAAACTATAGGTTTGCCAAATTGACGAATTAATTCCTTACAAAATACGTCATTGGCTATACGTATGGCAACTGTATTATCTTTAGCTATAACATTATTTGCCAATCCAATAGGGTTTTTATAAATAACAGTTGTAGGTTTTGAAACAGTTTTTAAAAAAGTATTAATAATTTTCGGAACGTCGTTAACGTAACGTTTTAACATATCAAAACCATCGACCAAAATTATAAGACTTTTACTTTC
>CAZMBM010000225.1:0-1664 GCA_964564475.1 uncultured Flavobacteriaceae bacterium
TAGTGTGTGGCATTGCCAGTGAAGAAGAAGACGATTTTGTACGTATTGAAGGCCGAAATAAATCGCATGATACCAAGTATGTGGTTTTAATGGATCCGCTTGACGGTTCGTCTAACATCGATGTAAATGTTTCTGTGGGTACTATTTTTTCTATTTATCACCGTGTAACACCCATTGGAACCCCTGTACAGTTAGAAGATTTC
This sequence comes from uncultured Flavobacteriaceae bacterium, assembly GCA_964564475.1. Classification (GTDB taxonomy): domain Bacteria; phylum Bacteroidota; class Bacteroidia; order Flavobacteriales; family Flavobacteriaceae; genus CG1-02-35-72. The sequence goes on from CAZMBM010000225.1 coordinate 204, forward strand.
TTACAGCCCGGCACCCAACAAGTGGCCGCCGGCTATGTTATTTACGGCACCTCTACCATGTTGGTTTATACCACAGGTAACGGCGTAAACGGTTTTACTTTAAATCCGGCTTTAGGTGTGTTTTACTTGTCGCATCCCAATATGAAATTTCCACAAACAGGTGGTATTTATTCTATAAACGAAGGCTATTATGTGCATTTCCCACAAGGCGTAAAAGATTATTTAAAATTCTGTCAAGAAGAAACCGAAGACCGCCCTTATAAAGCCCGCTATATTGGCTCTTTGGTATCTGATTTTCATCGTAATATGATAAAAGGCGGTATTTACATTTATCCTACAAGTTCTAAGGCGCCTCATGGCAAATTGCGTTTGTTGTACGAATGCAACCCTATGTCTTATATTGCCGAGCAGGCAGGTGGCAGTGCTACCGACGGCTACCAACGTATTTTAGAAATTAAACCAACCGAACTGCATCAACGCGTACCCTTTTTCTGTGGCAGTACCAAAATGGTAGAAGATGCCGAAAGCTTTATGGCCAAATATCCCGAGGACGCTTGTTATTACCAAAAAGAAAAGGTGTTGGGTTAAATATAAACACTACTCCAAATAAAAAAGGCTGTTTAAAGTATTTTAAACAGCCTTTTAACTTATTTCAATTTATATTCTTCAGTTACTCTAAAATCCAAATTTTACACTCACTATCAATTGAGAAGGTCTTAAAATATAATTGCTTTGAAGATATGAAAAGGAACTAGTATAAGCAGTTGTAAAGAGTTTAGTATTTAAGATATTTTGCCAATTTAAGTCTAAATCTATTTTACTTTTAACAAAAGTATAACGGTAGTTTAAGTTTAAGAAATAATTTTCTTGATTAACCTGTGTAAAATCATTTTTATATAATTCTGCTTCAAAGCCAATATATTGATTTGAAGATGGATAAAAATCGAGATTTAAAACATGTTTTTGAATTTTAACTCTATCTAATGATTGATTATCTAATAACCTGAGTTCGATGTAAGAAAGTATCGTTTTTCACACAGAAAAAGCAGAATAATTTGTATATTTAAGTATTGACAATCAAATATATAATTATTTATTCTGCTATGATTTCTAAAGATAAAATTACTGAAATTTTTTGTTCTATTGACGATTTTACCTTAATTTTTGAGTCCTCACTTAAAAAAGGCATTATTTCTTCGGTTAAAAAGGTCCGAAAAAGAAAATTTAAAATGTCAAAAGGAGAAATTATGACTATCACTGTATTGTTTCATTTAAGTGGTTTTAGAAATTTTAAACACTATTATCTATTTTATGTTCAAAAACATCTTAAGAGTGAGTTTCCCGAAACAGTATTATATAATCGTTTTGTTGAATTGATGCAATCAAACATGCTGGCTTTAACCCTATTTATGAAAACATCTTGTTTAGGAGAAGTTACAGGAATCTCCTTTGTTGATTCTA
>CAZMBM010000226.1:0-1640 GCA_964564475.1 uncultured Flavobacteriaceae bacterium
TTATTTTTTAAACGTCGTCTGCTGTAAGCACATGCTCATCATCTTCGGCCCCATGCGTAAGACGTTTAAGGGGTTTAAGAATGGCTAAAATAAGTAAGCCAAAAATCATACAAAAAATGGCAATTCCCGTAAATACGGCATAGTCTCCAAGATTAGACGCCGATTCGCCCAATAATCCGGCCACTTTGTTTCCAAATCCGGTCATGGCAAAATAAATACCCATCATAAGTGAGGCATATTTAATAGGTGCTAATTTTGTAATAAAAGACAAAGCGACAGGCGAGGCACAAAGCTCCCCTACAGTATGAAATAAATAAGCAAATACCAACCAATACATAGCCGAACTGCCTTGGGCGTTAAATTGAGCCGTAGCGGCAGTCATAAACAAAAACCCTGACCCCATAATTATAACACCGATAGCCATTTTAAATAATGACGATGATTCTTTACCTTTTAATTTTCGTTTAGCCCAAAAACCGGCAATAGTAGTACCTAAAACAATAATAAAGAAAGCATTTAAAGACTGAAACCATGAAGCAGGCACTTCCCAACCGCCAACCCAAGGCAATCCTTCCGGAAAGATTCTGTTGGTTTTAACTTTGGTGTAAATATTCATTAGGCCTCCGGCTTGTTCAAAAGCACCCCAAAACACAATGACAATTAAAAATGAAAGCAGTAATACCTTTATACGATCCCATTCTATAGGAGTAAGCGGTTTGTTTAAGGCTTCTTTTTCTTCGGCAGTAGCCGAGTCGGCACCTATAAAATTCCCTACATGAACCAAATATTTTTGTCCGTACATATACAAAGCCATACCACAAGCCATACCAATACCGGCTAATCCAAAGCCGTAATGCCAACCAATAACTTCGCCTACATAGCCAACTATTAAACTTGACAAAAAGGCCCCTAAATTAATGCCTATATAAAAAATGGTAAAACCTTTATCACGCCTTACATCGCCTTGTTTATACAAACCGCCCACCATAGTCGAGATGTTGGGTTTTAACATGCCAACACCCAATATTATAAGGGCAAGACCTGTATAAAAAGCCCACATTGTTTGAACGGCTAAAATACTGTGCCCACCGATTAAAATCAGGCCACCGTAAAGTACCGCCTTTTTTTGACCCAAAACTTTATCGGCAATAATACCACCGGGAATAGACATGACGTACACCAACATGGTGTACCAACCGTATAATTTCAAAGCCTCCATGTTTGACCACCCCAAACCGGGGTTCTTATCGGTGGTTAATCCCACGAGATATAAAGTTAATATGGCCCGCATACCATAATACGAAAAACGTTCCCACATTTCGGTAAAAAACAAGATATAAAGGCCCATAGGGTGCCCAAACAATTCGCGTTGTTCAGGTCTTTGAGTGAGTGTCGACATAGTTTTGTGAATTAGTTTTTAAGATTGATTTTTGGAAAGTCTATTTTTGTGTTCCTAAATTTTGATGGATAAAAGTAGTCATTTTTTTATAAAGGTTCAGACGTACATTGCCTTGGCCGTTATAGCGTCCATAAATACCGTGATTTTTATCGGGATACACAAACATATCAAATTGTTTTCCAGAACCTACCAAAGATTCTACCATTCGCATGGTGTTTTGATAGTGTACATTATCGTCGCC
>CAZMBM010000227.1:0-1597 GCA_964564475.1 uncultured Flavobacteriaceae bacterium
AAAGGAAACCTCAATAAAAATAGCTTTGAGTAATTTTGTTTTTATAAAAGGCGCTATAGCCATCCAAAGCTGATTTAATTTATCGGATTTTTCTATTTCATCTGCGCCAGTATCTCCTAGATAAAGAATAAAGTTTTGTTTATATCGTACCAAAAAAGCCAAACTTTTATAAGGATTACTATGACTTAAATAAAAAGGTGTTACATATAATTCTGTATTTTCAATTTTAATTTCTTTTAAAGGCTCTAGTTTGTGATAGCTATAAGTTCCCAATTGTGGTTTTTCGCCTTCATCTGCAAAATTGGCCCAATTTACCCAGGAAAAATATTTATTTTTAAAAGCTTCAATTACAAAAGGAGAACTGTAAATAGTTTTTTTACTGTCGGCAGGCGCATTCATCACAAGCCCGGCCACGTGGTCTAAATGGGCATGCGAAATGAGATAGGCTTTTATATTTTCTTTTAAAACATCTTCGGCTGGTTTAGTAAAAAGACCGTTTTTAACAGCTTTTGTCAGTCCGTAATAAATAGTGCCTGCATCTAAACAAATATAGTTATCAGAATTTTGAGGTGCTAACATATAAGAAGATAAATTACTTTCATCTAGACCTCCTTTTACACCAAGCGGAATTACTTTAAAGCTTTGTGCTGATAGGTTTAAAGTTATGAAAAGAAATATATAAAAAGTGTGAAGAAATTTCATTTGAGTTGATTTAAATCTTGTGATTTCAAAGCTAATCAATTAAAATATAAAAGGCCAACTTAAAAAGCCAGGTTTTTGCGTTCCATACTTTCTTATTTAGAGATTCTTCACTCCGTTCAGAATGACAGGCGTACACCATTCTTGTGAAAGCTAGGTAATTATAGGGAAGAATTTTAATCTCTCAAAATACTTCTCGAGATTACAACAAAGAATTTTAATCTCTTAGGATGCTCCTAGAGATTACAATTTTCTGAATTTCACTAGTGCCCTCGTAGATTTGGGTAATCTTAGCATCGCGCATTAAACGCTCCACATGGTACTCTTTTACAAAGCCATAGCCTCCGTGAATCTGAACAGCTTCTACCGTAACATTCATAGCTGTTTCGGCAGCGTGAAGCTTGGCCATAGCCCCAGATAAGTCGTAATTATCACCTTGGTCCTTTTCCCATGCCGCTTTCATACACATATGACGTGCGGCTTCAATTTGGGTAGCCATATCGGCTAATTTAAAAGCAATAGCTTGGTGTCGGCTAATTTCTTTACCAAAAGCTTTGCGTTCTTTTGAGTATTTTAAAGCTAATTCATAAGCGCCAGAAGCAATTCCTAAAGCTTGCGCTGCAATACCTATGCGACCACCTGCTAAAGTTTTCATGGCAAATGAGAATCCAAATCCGTCTTCTCCAATACGATTTTCTTTTGGAACTTTTACATCTGTAAATAGAAGAGAGTGGGTATCTGATCCACGAATACCTAATTTATTTTCTTTAGGACCTACCTCAAAACCAGGCATTCCTTTCTCAACAATTAAGGCATTGATGCCATGGTGTCCCTTTTCGGGATGAGTTTGTGCAATGACTAAATAAACACTGGCATTGCCGCCGTTGGTAATCCAGTT